>JAFPUX010000440.1 GCA_017413145.1 Kiritimatiellia bacterium
GATGTCCGCGCGGAGCGGATCGCGAGGCGACGCGAGCGACGGCCGCCTGCACGCGGCCGAGCGAGCGGCACCCGCGAGACGCCCGCGCGGGCGCCCCGACCGCACGGCCCCGGGATTTTCGGCTACGCCTCCTTCGCCCGAAGGGCACAAATCGCCGCCGGCGCATTCCCTCTCCAATCCCCGACCGGTTGCCCGGGCGTCACGGAAAACGATGGATTTTCGTCGCGGTCCGTGCTAGAATGGGCTCCGTCATGAGACACGTCCCGTCGGGCTTTTCGCGCGCGTGGGCGGTCCTCGCGCTGGCGGGGGCCGTCTGGGCCGCGCCATGCGCCGGCAAGCTCGTCGCGACCGACCTTCCGCGCGAGCGCTACGACATCATTTCGAAAAAGGCGCCCTTCGGCCCGCCGCCGCCCACGCAGGAAGAGCTGGACGAGGCGGAGCGCCGCCGCCTCGAGGAGCTGGAAAAGAACAAGCCGCCCGAGCCGGAGCCGCCCGCCGACATCATCCCCGAAGGCCTCGACAAGATCAAGATCACGCTCCTTTCGCGCTTCCGCGGCGTGCCGGCGGTCGGGTTCGTCGACGGGACGGACAACCGCTCCTACTACCTCATGGAGGGGCAGGAGTTCGAGGGCATCGCCTGCGAGGCGGTCGACCTCGCGCACGGGACCGCCACGCTCGCTCGCAACGGCCGCTCCGCCGAACTGCCGCTCTGGATCAACCCCGCCACGACCAACTGCGCGGACGTGACGACCTACGGCCAGCCCGGCGGCCGCGCGGTGGACCTTTCCCAGCTCAAGACGAAGACCGACTGGGAGATCGAGCAGGACCGCGACCGGGAGCGGACCGCGGCCCGCACGCGCATGGAGGAACTCCGCGCCAAGCGCGACGCCCAGCGCGCCGAACGCGAGCAGCGCCGCAAGGAGATGGAGGAGGAGATGGCCGCCCTCACGCCCGAGCAGCGCGAACGCCGCCTGCACGACATCAACCTCGACATCATCATGAACGACAAGGGGCCGCCGCTCCCGATCGAGTTGGACGCCCAGGACCGCGCCCGCCTCCGCGAAGCCGGCTTCGACGTGCCGGACGAGTCGGAAATCCCGGAGGAGGCCCCGCGCCGCCGCTTCGGACCGCGCGGCCGCCGCGGCACGGGCGGCCCGGGCGCTCCGGGCGCCACGGAGGCCGTCCGGTGAATACCGTTTCCGTTTCCTTCGCGGACGGCCGCCGCCCCGTCGACGTCCCCGCCGGCACGCCCCTCGGCGACCTGATGCCGTCCGCCGCGCCGGACGGCCTGCCCTACGTGGCCGCCCTCTTCAACAACGAGGTCGTCTCGCTCCGGACGCCCGCCGCGCTCAACGGCACGCTCCGCGGCCTCACGATGGCCGACGGCGACGGCCGCCTCGTCTTCCGCCGCACCGCCTGCATGCTGCTCGCGATGGCCGCGCGCCGCGCGCTGCCCGGACTCCGCCTGCGCATCCACAATTCGCTCTCCGGCGGCATGTTCTTCGCGCTGCGCGACGGCGACCGCGGCCCCGAACGCCCGGTCTCCGCCGCCGAGGCCCGCACCCTGTCGCGCGAACTGCGCGCGATCGTCGCGGAAAATCTCCCGATCGAAGAAATCCCCTGCGGCTACGAGGAGGCTCTCCGGACGTTCGCCGCGGCCGGACAGCACGACAAGGTCGGGCTCCTGCGCCACCGCAACGACCCGGTCGTGACGCTCCAGGCGTGCGGCGCGTTCCGCGAGCTGCGCCAGGGGCCCGCGCTGCCCGCCACCGGCCTGCTCGCGCCGGTCGGGATCGTCCGCCACTGGAACGGCGCCGTCCTGCGCCTGCCGTGGCGCGACGACCCGCGCGTCCTCGCGCCGTTCGCCCCGCAGACCGCCTTGGAGCGCATCCACCGCGAACACGCGCGCTGGGGCGAACTGCTCGGCGTCCGCTGCGCCGCCGAGCTCAACGCCGCCATCGCGGAAGACCGCATCCGCGACGTGATGCAGATGAGCGAGGCGCTCCACGACAAGTCGTTCGCGCGCCTCGCCGACCGCATCGCCGGCCGCAAGCCGCGCCCGCGCCTCGTGCTCATCGCCGGGCCGTCGTCCGCCGGCAAGACGACGAGCTGCAAGCGCCTCGCGATCCACCTCCAGGTGCTCGGCTTCCGCCCCGTCATGCTCTCGACCGACGACTACTTCGTCCCCGAGGAGCTCGACCCGATCGGGCCGGACGGCAAGCCGGACTACGAGGACATCCGCGCCGTGGACGTCCCCGCGCTGCGCGCCGACCTCAAGGCGCTGCTCGCGGGCCGCGAAATCCGCCGCCGCACGTTCGACTTCAAGGCGAAGAAGCCCGCCTGGCCCGGCGACACGCTGCGCCTCGCCGCGGACGACATCGTGCTCATCGAAGGCATCCACGCGCTCAACCCGGTCCTCACGCGCGGCATCCCGCAGGAGGCGAAGTTCCGCATCTTCCTCTCCGCCCTGACGCAGCTCGGCATCGACGACGACAACGTCCTCTCGACCACCGACAACCGCCTCCTGCGCCGCATCGTGCGCGACCACCAGTTCCGCGGGCACTCCGCGAAGAAGACGATCTCCATGTGGCCCTCCGTGCGCCGCGGCGAGGAGAAGTGGATTTTCCCGTTCCAGGAGGAGGCGGACGCCGCGTTCAACTCCGCGCTCGACTACGAACTGCCCGTCCTCTGGCCCTTCGCGTTCGTCCTGCTCTCGGAGATCAAGCCCGCCGACCCCGAATACGCCACCGCGCGCCGGCTCATGCAGCTGCTCGTCAACTTCCACCCCATCCCGTCGCTGTTCGTCCCGGGGGACTCCATCCTCCGCGAATACATCGGCGGCAGCGCCCTGCACTGACCCCGCCCGCCGCCCCGCGTTTTTCCGCTTTTCCCGGCGGGGGCGGTTGTGGTAGACTTGCGGGCATGAACGCCAACGCGAACAAAGACGATCCCTTTCTCTCCGACCGCCCGGTCGTGCCGCCGGGCAAGCCGCTGATCGAGGTGGAGGAGCTGCACAAGAGCTTCGGCAAGCTCCACGTCCTGCGCGGGATCACGACCACGATCCTCAAGGGCGAGGTGGTCGTCGTGATCGGCCCCTCCGGCGGCGGCAAGTCCACGTTCCTGCGCTGCCTCAACCTGCTCGAGACGCCAACCTCCGGCCGCATCTGGTTCGGCGGCGAAGAAATCGTCTCCGGCGGCTCGCTCCAGCGCGACGGCACGGACCGGCGGCTCTCCCACCGCGCCCGCGAGCGCAACCTGAACCGCTACCGCTCCGACATGGGGATGGTGTTCCAGCGCTTCAATTTGTTCCCGCACATGACCGTGCTCGACAACGTCACGATGGCGCCGCGCATGATCCGCGGCGTTTCGCGCGAGGCGGCCGAGAAGAAGGCGATGGAGCTGCTGGCGCGCGTCGGCCTGCCCGACAAGGCCAAGGCCTTCCCCGAGCAGTTCTCCGGCGGCCAGATGCAGCGCATCGCGATCGCCCGCGCCCTCGCGATGGAGCCGCGCGTGATGCTCTTCGACGAGCCGACCTCCGCGCTCGACCCCGAGATGGTCGGCGAGGTGCTCTCCGTCATGAAGGAGCTCGCCGCGAACCACATGACGATGGTCGTCGTCACGCACGAAATGAACTTCGCGCGCGAAGTCGCCGACCGCATCCTCTTCCTCGAGGGCGGCAACATCCTCGAGCAGGGCACGCCGGACGAGCTCTTCGGCGCGCCGAAGAACGCCCGCACCCGCGACTTCCTCGGGAAGGTCCGCGACAAGTAGCCGGAGGGCCCGGCCGTGACCGAGTCCGAAGCGTACTTCGCGCTCAACATGGTGCCCGACATGGGCGCCGCGACCGTCCGCGCCGGCATCGCCGCGTTCGGCTCGGCCGCCGGCTTCTTCCAGGCGGGCGCGACGCGCCTCGCGGACGTCGCCGGCATCGGCCGCGCCCGCGCGGAGAAGTTCGGCGCCGCGTTCCGCGCGGTGGACTGGAAGGCCGAGCGCGAACGCGCCCGCGCCTCGTCGCTCTCGGTCGTCACGCCCGCCGACCCGGACTACCCGCCGCTGCTCGCCCGCATCAACCTCTTCCCGCTCGCGCTCTACGTGGCGGGGTCCCCCGCCGTGCTGCGCCAGGCCGCCGTCGCGATGGTCGGCACGCGCGCGCCGACGAACTACGGGCGCGAGAACGCCCGCTCGTTCGCCTACCGCCTCGCGCAATCCGGCCTGTGCGTCGTCTCCGGTCTCGCGCGCGGCATCGACACCGAATCGGCCGAGGGCGCGCTCCTCGCGGGCGGGAAGACCGTCGCCGTCATCGGCTCGGCGCTCGACCGCCTCTACCCGCCCGAGAACCGCGAGCTCGCGCGGCGCATCGTCCGCGCCGGCGGCGCGGTCGTGTCGGAGTACCCCTTCGGACGCCAGGCCGACCGCCAGACGTTCCCGATGCGCAACCGCATCGTCTCGGGCCTTTCGCTCGGCGTGTTGTGCGTCGAGGCCGGCGTCGCCTCCGGCACGCTCATCACCGCCGACCACGCGCTCGAGCAGGGCCGCCCCGTCATGGCCATCCCGGGCCGCGTCACGGACCCGACCGCGCAGGGCTGCCACAAGCTGATCAAGGCCGGCGCGCGGCTCGTCGAGACGCCCGCCGACGTGCTGGACGAACTCTCGCGCCTGCCCGTCCCGGACGGCGCCGCCGCGCCCGCGCCGGC
>JAFPUX010000441.1 GCA_017413145.1 Kiritimatiellia bacterium
ACCACCCCCTGGACGCTCCCCGAGAACCTCGCGGTCTGCGCCGGCGCGAAGATCGACTACGTCGTCGTGCGCGACAAGGGCGAGGGCGTCTGCTACGTGATGGCCGAGGCGCGCCTGCCGGCGATCTACAAGAAGGCCGACGACTACGAGGTCGTCGCGCGCTTCAAGGGCGATGCGCTGGAGAGCTGGACCTACGAGCCGCTCTTCCCCTACTTCGAAGCCGAGCGCGCCCGCGGCGCGTTCCGCGTCCTCAACGACGACTACGTCACGACCGACGACGGCGTCGGCCTCGTCCACATCGCCCCCGCCTACGGCGAGGACGACTTCCGCGTCTGCAAGGAGAACGGCGTCGAGGCGTTCGCCGACCCCCT
Organism: Kiritimatiellia bacterium; assembly: GCA_017413145.1. Taxonomy (GTDB): domain Bacteria; phylum Verrucomicrobiota; class Kiritimatiellia; order RFP12; family UBA3636; genus UBA3636. The sequence continues at coordinate 372 of JAFPUX010000441.1, forward strand.
CGACGCGGACTGCAAGTTCACGTCCGCCGTCCCCGAATACGCCGGCCGCTTCTGCAAGGACTGCGACAAGGACATCATCAAGCGCCTCAAGGCCGAGGGCAAGCTCGTCCACCAGGCGACGATCACGCACTCCTACCCGTTCTGCGAGCGCACGGACACGCCGCTCGTCTACCGCGCCATCCCCGCGTGGTACATCCGCGTCGAGGACCTCCACGAGCGCTTCGCGAAAAACAACGCCGCCGTCGCGTGGATGCCCGAATACGTCGGCGAGAAGCGCTTCGCCAACTGGCTCGCCGAGGCGCGCGACTGGAACGTCTCGCGCAACCGCTTCTGGGGCTCGTGCATCCCGATCTGGGTGAACGAGCAGGACGAGAACGACCTCATCTGCGTGGGGTCCGTCGCCGAGCTCGAGGCGCTCTCCGGCGAGAAGGTGACCGACCTGCACAAGCACTTCGTCGACAAGATCGTCATCCGCAGGGACGGCAAGACCTACCGCCGCACGCCCGAGGTGCTCGACTGCTGGTTCGAATCCGGCTCGATGCCCTACGCGCAGGTCCACTACCCGTTCGCCTTCGCGGGACGCGAGAAGGAGTTCCTCAAGCGCTTCCCGGCCGACTTCATCGCCGAGGGCCTCGACCAGACCCGCGGCTGGTTCTACTCGCTCATGGTGCTCGGCACGCTGCTCTTCGACGAGTCGCCCTACCGGCACGTCGTCGTGAACGGCCTCGTCCTCGCCGAGGACGGCAAGAAGATGAGCAAGCACCTCAAGAACTACCCCGACCCGATGGAGCTCGTCGGCTCCTGCGGGGCGGACGCGGTGCGCCTCTACATGATCAACTCGGCCGTCGTCCGCGCCGAGAACCTGCGCTTCTCCGAAAGCGGCGTGCGCCAGATCCTGCGCGACCTGCTCATCCCGTGGTGGAACGCCTACTCGTTCTTCGTCACCTACGCGAACGTCGACGGCTGGCACGAGGAGAAGCTCGAGACGCCGGACTCCCCGAACGAGCTCGACCGCTGGATCGTCTCCTCGCTCGAAACGCTCGTCGCGGACGTCACCGCCGCGATGGACCGCTACGACCTGCAGAAGTCCGTCCGGCCGTTCGTCGCCTTCGTCGAGAACCTCACCAACTGGTACATCCGCCGCTCGCGCCGCCGCTTCTGGAAGTCGCAGAACGACGCCGACAAGGCCGCCGCCTACCGGACGCTGCGCTACGTCCTGGTGCAGCTCTGCAAGATCGCCGCGCCCTTCACGCCGTTCATCGCGGAGGAGATCTACCGCAACCTGCGCGGCGCCGGGATGCCCGAATCGGTGCACCTCTGCGCCTTCCCCGAGGCGAACGCCGCCGCGCGCGACGTCGCGCTCGAGTCGCGCATGGCCGCCGCGCAGCGCGCCGTCGCCCTCGGCCACAACCTGCGCAAGCAGAAGAACCTCAAGGTGCGCCAGCCGCTCGCCCGCGCCGTCGTCGTGTGCGCCGCGCCCGGCTTCGAGGAGGCGCTCGCCCCGATGGCGCCCGTCATCGCCGAGGAGCTCAACGTCAAGGCCGTCGAGTTCGCGGCCGACGAATCGCGCTTCGTGACGCTCTCCGCCAAGGCCAACTTCAAGGTCCTCGGCAAGAAACTCGGCCCGCGGATGAAGGCCGCCGCCGCCGCCATCGCCGCCCTTCCCGCCGCGGACATCGCGAAGCTGCAGGCCGGCGAAGGCGTGCGCCTCGCCATCGATGGCGAGGCACCCGTCGACCTCCTCCCCGAGGACGTCCTGGTCCAGCGCTCCGAAAACGCGGGCCTCACCGTCGCGAACGATGGCGACCTCTCGGTGGCGCTCGACCCGGCGCTCACGCCGGAGCTCGTCGCGGAAGGCATCGCGCGCGAATTCGTGTCGCACGTGCAGTCGCTTCGCAAGGAAGCGGACCTGGACGTCGCGGACCGCATCCGCGTGTCGGTCTCGACCGACGCCGAAGCCGCCGCCGCGCTCCGCGCCCACGCGGAGTTCATCCGCGGCGAAACGCTGGCTCTCGACCTGTCGATCGAAGAAGGGGGTTCGGGGGGCGCCGCCCCCCGTCCGCTCGACCTCAACGGCCACCCCGCCGCCATCTCGATCGAGAAAGCGTAACGCGTGAAACTCTCCACGGCCGTTGCCACGCTCCGGGCGGTGACCGTCGCCTGCGTGGCGGTCGTCGCGCTCGGCGTGGCGTGGCGGGTGACGGCGATCTGCCTTTCCCTTCCGGAACAACACTGCGCCGTCTCGTTTCCGCTGGAGCTCTTGTCTGCCCTGTCCGGTTTTGCCATTCTTCGGGCGATCCGGACGGGTATCCGGGATTCGGACGTCCGGGTTCCCGCTTCGGCCGTTTGGACCTTTGCGACGTTGTTGGTTCTCGGAACCTTGATGGTCGGTTTTGTCATTGCCGAGTATTGGAGAAGGATTGGCCAGATTCCGGCCGTTTTCGTCAATGTCATCGTGCATTGCGTATTGACGGCCGCGTTTTTCGCATCCGCCGCGGTCTGCATGCAGGCGTTGGCGGACCGTCTTCCCGCCCGGGAAGGACCGGAAGTCACCGGGCTCCGCCGGATGGTCCGCGTTTTCGGAATCGTTTTCTGCGCGTCTGTTCTCGCCGCGGCGCTCTTTGTCGCGGCGTTGTCGACAATGGATCCCCGTTTTGTCGCTCCCGGGACGCCTGGTTTGTTTGCGTTGGCGTTTTCCCGTCTGCTTCCGGTCTTTCTCCCCGCCGCCGTTTTGGGTTTCGCCGGCTCGTGGACGCGGAGTTCCGCGCGTTCGCTCGGACGGGCCACCGCCGCGCTCGTCCTGCTCGGCGTCGCGTTCGTAGCCGACGCGGTTGCCGTCTCCGGCATGGTCGCGATTTCGCTGTTCTCCGCCGCTTTCTGCCTTTCCGTCGCGCTTCCGGTCCTGTGCCGGCGGTCCGCGCCGACGCAGGCGCCGCCGGAGGGTCCGGCGGACGGAAAGCCCCGCACGCTCGACAACCCCGCCGGCGTGGCGGGCCTGTTGCTCGTCTTGGACGGCGCCAATCTCGTTTGGGGTTCCGTGGGCGGTTTTCTCGGAACGGTTTCCGCTTTGCTCCTCCCGGTTGTCGGACTCGCGCTCTGCGTTGCCGGCCTCTTCCGGCGCCCGCGTTGGCCCGCCGTCGTCGGCCTCTCCGTCGTCGTTCTCATAATTCTCGTTCTCGCGGCAATTATTCTCCTCGTCGCGGCCATGTTCAACTGGAACTGATTCGCCGACTTCGCGAGGACCCCGCCACGCGGCTGCGGGGCGGGGTCCGTCGTTTCTCCGCTTCGCTCCGGCCTTGCGCGCGCCGCGACCCGTCTGCTAGAATCCGCGCCATGAAAACCGCGCTCTTCGTCGTCGGCTCGTTCCGGGCCAAGTCGTTCAACCGCCAACTCGCCCGCGAGGCCGAGGCGTTGCTCGCCCCGCGCGCGAAAGTCGAATGGCTCGACTTCCGCGCCGTCCCGTTCATGGACCAGGACGCGGAGAATCCCGCGCCCAAAGCCGTCGCAAAGGCGCGCGAGGCAGTCCTCGCGGCGGACGGCGTCTGGTTCTTCACGCCGGAATACAACTTCAGCTATCCGGGCCTGCTCAAGAACCTGCTCGACTGGCTTTCGCGCCCCCGCGATCCGTCGGACCGGACGTCCCCGTCCGTCCTGGCGGGGAAGAAGTGTACGGTGTCGGGCGTCGGCGGGCGCAACGCGACGGCCGACTGCCGCCGGAAGCTCGCCGACCTTCTCGCGTTCGTCGGCATGAAGCAGCTCCGCGACCGGGAAGTCGGCCTCGCGCTCGCCCCGTCCTCGTGGACGACCGACGACCTCGCGCTCGACGAGGCCGGCCGCGCCGCCCTCGCCGAGCAGGCCTCCGCCTTCGCGGATTTCCTCGAATCGTGAACGCCTCCGCCCACGCCGTCCGCCGGCCCTCGCCGCGTACAACCCGTTTCCGCGTCTTCGCCGCGCTCGTCCTCGCAACGCTTGCGCTGATCGGCGCCGGCGTGGCGCTGGGCCGACGCCCCCGTTCGGTCGACGCGGCCGTGCGACTCGTCCAAGGCTGGCATCGCGACGAAAACCCGGTCTGGAAGCGCCGGTTGCCGCAACGGCTCCGCCATTCGGCCCTCTTCCGGATGCGCGACCGTTCCCCGGAGGAGGTCGTCGCGGACATCCTGCGGAACGACCTTCCCCGATGGACACCCGCCCGGCGGACCGAGTTCTTCGCGCGGGGGATGTACGGCTCCATCGGCTGGAACGAACCCTGGCTCCTGGCCGACGTCCTGCTCGATCCCGGGAACGAGACCGGTTGGAACGACAAGGGCCGGCTGGAGCTTCCCCCGCCCGGCGTCTTGCCGGACTGGGAGTCCGTCCGGCGCCGCAAGCTTGAGCTCGAGGGGCCGCAGGCGGACACGTTGCTCCTTCCGTTCGACGTCGCCCTCCGCTGGCGCGTTGCGCTTGTCCCGTCGGCGCGGGGGCACGAACTCGTCCTGTCCCGCCGCGACGGCGCATGCGAATCCCGATGGGAGACCCGCCTTCCTGCGGAGCATCGTCCCGCCATCGACCCCGCATGCTACGATCCGGTCGGCCAGCGGGTCTACATGGAATATGGAAACTTCGTCCGCGTCCAGACCAACGACTGCAACGCACAGGTCTACGAAATCCGTCCCGTCGCCGGTTCGGTGGAGGCCGTCTACGAGCTTTGCGTCCCGACGGCACCCGTGTTCGCCCCCGACGAACTGCCGCCCGCGCCCTAGAAGTTTCTCCTTGCGACATTCAACGCCCGTCCGTCGCGCGGCGCGCGCCGCGCGACGGACGGAGTTGCGGACTTGCCCGTTGACAAACGCGCCCTCGCGGTTCATTATTTGGTCGCACCGAACCACAAAAGGAAAGAACCATGACAGCATCCCGCAGTTTTGCCCGACTTCTTGCACTCGCCGTTTTGGCGGGCGCCGCGACCGGTTGCAAGACGGAAAAATACGAAATCGTCGAAAGACCGGATCCGGAAACCGGGGAGATCAAACGCTACTGGAAGAAAACCGGCGGAGTCGAAGGGGATCCCGCGGAGTGGGAACGACTGAGAAAGCTCGAAGAAGAGGAACGTCTCCGCAACGAGAAGAACGGGAAGAAAGAGCTGCTTCCCCCGCCGGGAAAACGGGTCGTTTACCGGAATCGGAAATGACAAGCCGCGGCCGCGCCGCACGGCGAGGACACCACCGGGGGCCGGCCCATTGACAAACGTCCCCTCGCAGGCCATAATTGGGTCTCGAAAGTCCGTTCCTCCGCCATGAACCGAACCGCTCGAATGCTCCTCGCGTCCGCCCTCGCCGCGCTCGCCGGCGGGGTTTCAGCCGCCGTCACCGTCAACGGAACCGATGTCGCCGCCGGGTCCGGCGACGGCTGGACCGTCAAGACATGGAATCCCGACGGGGACTGGTCCCGCGACGTCCGCCTGACCAATTCCGGACCGTTCGTCGTGTCCGGAACGGACGTCACGGGGAAGACCGTCCTCTGCGCCGAAACGGACTGCACGGTCGTCGTGTCGAACCTCGTCCTCTCGAATGCCGGGTCCGGGTACCGCCTCCACAGGGACGGCATCGGTCTCGCGCTCGCGGTGGCGACGAACGGAACCGGCCGGTCCGTCGCCGTCTTCCCGGACGGCCTCTACCATTCGTCCGGCGGAATCGGGACCGTTTTCCCCGACGATCCCGCCGCGGCGTACTGTTCCCGGGTTTTCACGTGGTCCGACGTCTGGGATCCCTCGAACGTCTCATGGACGCCCCACGAGACGAATTCCGCCACGGTCGTCTGGGCGGGCGAACGCTTCGTCGCGGCGCGCTTCCGCGGCGGATTCATGGTGTCGGAGGACGGCGACGAGTGGCGCGCCGCGCAGTGGGACGGGCACCCCGTCAACCTCCGCGCCGTCGCCCGCAATCCCGCCTCCGGCACGCTTGTCGCCGCTTCGACGGAAGGCCTGTGGAGATCGGCGGACGGCGGGCTGTCCTGGGTGCAGTCGACGAATTTCAGCTCCTACGCGGTCGTCCGGTCGGACGGGCTCTTCGTCGCGGTCGGAAACAGCAAGGGCGCGCCGCAAGGCGTCTTCTGGTCCGACGACGACGGCGCGATCTGGCGCGCACGCTACTTCTCCGACCAGAACGGGGCTCTCTACATCCTCGTCGCGGGGGGCGACGGCCGGTTCCTCGCCGGCGGCCCGTCGGGCTGGCGCGCGCTGCATCTCGAGAACGGGGAGATCGTCTCCGACGGAACCGCGTCCATGTCCGCGTCCAAATTCGCCGTCGCGTCCGACGGCGACGGAAACTACGTTGCGTGCGCCGGCGAGGGAACCGGCCTCCGCGAATCGGACGACGGGCTCCAGTGGACGCGCTCGGGGGTGACGAATTCGACGTTCTGCTCGATCGTCTTCCGCGGGGAGGCGTTCGATGCGGAGGGCGTCACCTCGGACGGCCGATACACCGGGGAGTTGCTCAAGGAACGCTACGACGACTTCTGGCATGGCCGCTTCGACGATTGCGGACAGGGCCGATCCGCGCTTCTTTGCAGAACGAACGCCGTGAAACTCGTTGTCGCCGGCACGGGCAACCGCCTCGTCGGCGGCCCGTACGTGGCGGGCGTCTCCGTCCAACCGGGAGGGGCTCTCGAGCTTTCCGCGGCGGACGCCGGCCCGGCCGCGCTCGAGGTCCGGGGCGGATGCTACGGGTCCGCGATCGGCGGCGGATGGTTCGATTGTTCCTCGGGCTCGTTCGTCCAGCACGGCGCGACGCTTTTCGCAAGAGGCGGCGCCGGAGCGCCCGACATCGGCCCCGGAATGGGGAGCTCGCCCGCGGGCCCCGTCACGATCCTCGGCGGATCGCTCCGCCCGCACGGCGGCTGGATCGATCCGGCGCCGTCCAACGGCGTCGAGGCGGTGCGGTGCGTTGTCGTGAAGGGTCTCTCGCCCGGCGAAGCCGCGCAGCTCGCGAACCTGCCCGGGGACTACGGCACGGACGGCATCGTCGCCGACGCGAACGGCTGCGTCTACCTGTGGCTTCCCGAAGCCGCGGAATCGTTCCGCTTCATCGCCGGCGGCTCGCTGCGGCGCGTCGCGGCGGGCGGCGGCGCGGCCGACGCCGAAACGCTGCCCGACCCGAAAGTCGAGACGGCGGCCTTCGCGCCCGCGGAAGACGGTTCGATGACGGTGACCCTGCGCGTTTCCTCGCCGGTCGAGGCCGAAGCGCTCGCGCCCGTCTACGCGGCCGACCTCTCCGCGCTCGCCGCGGGCGGCGGCTCGCGGCTCGCGCCCTCGCGCGTCGAGCGGGTCGACGACGACGAATACGAAGTTTCGTTCAGCCTTCCCGCCACCGCCGATTCCGGATTCCTCGTCATCCAGGCAAAGTGACCATGACCGCCTCCATCACGCTTCTCCCGGAAGCCGCCGTCGGCCCCGTCGCCGACGAGCTCTTCGGCTCCTTCGTCGAACACCTCGGACGCGCCGTCTACACGGGCCTCTACGAGCCCGGCCACCCGACCGCGGACGAGCAGGGTTTCCGCCGCGACGTGCTCGACCTCGTGCGCGAGTTGCGCGTCCCGCTCGTGCGCTACCCCGGCGGCAACTTCCTCTCCGGCTACGACTGGCGCGACGGCATCGGCCCGCGCGCGGAGCGCCCCGTGCGCCTCGACCGCGCGTGGCACACGGTCGAGCCGAACGAGGTCGGCATCGACGAGTTCTGCGACTGGGCGCGCAAGGCCGGCGCCGAGGTGATGGCCGGCGTCAACATGGGCACCGGCACGCCGCAGGACGCCGCGGACCTCGTCGAATACTGCAACCACCCCGGCGGCACCGCGTGGAGCGACCTGCGGATCCGCAACGGCCACCGCAAGCCGCACGCGATCAAGCGCTGGTGCGTCGGCAACGAGATGGACGGCGACTGGCAGATCGGCCACCTCGACGCCGTCGCCTACGGCAAGAAGGCGCGCGAGGCGATGAAACTCATGCGCTGGACCGACGAATCGATCCAGACCGTCGTCTGCGGCAGTTCGTCCCCCAACATGCCCACGTGGCCCGAGTGGGACCGCATCGTCCTGGAGCACACCTACGACGTCGCGGACTACCTCTCGATCCACCGCTACTACGAGAACCCGGGCGACGACGACGACTTCCTCGCCTCGCACCTCGACATGGACCGGTTCATCGAAATCTCCGCCGCGACGTGCGACTACGTGAAGGCGAAGGTCCGCTCGAAGAAGACGATGGGCCTCTCGTTCGACGAATGGAACGTCTGGTACCAGAGCCGCCAGGCGCCGCACCCGTGGGAGAAGGCGCCACGCCTGCTGGAGGACCGCTACTCGCTCCTCGACGCGCTCGTCTTCGGCGGGATGGCGGTCTCGCTCCTGAACCACGCCGACCGCGTCCGCGTCGCCTGCCTCGCGCAGCTCGTGAACGTCATCGCCCCGATCTTCACCGAGCCCGGCAGCCCCGCGTGGCGCCAGACGATCTTCTATCCGTTCCGCGACGTCTCCGTCTTCGGCCGCGGCGTCGCGCTGCGCCCGATCGTGCGCTCGCCGCTCAAGGCGACGAAGTCCTGCGGCGACGTCCCCGCGCTCGCCGCGGCGGCCGTGCGCGACGAAGCCGCGGGAGAAATCGCCGTCTTCGCGCTCAACGAGGACCGCGCGCGCCCGCTCCGCGCGACGCTCGACCTCGCGGCCTTCGGCGCGTCCGACATGGTCGCGCGCACGGAGCTCTGCGGTCCCGACCTCTCGGCGGCCAACTCCGCGGAGAAGCCGGACGCCGTGCGCCCCGCCGCCGTCCGCGTCGCCCGCGGCGACGCCGGCCGCTTCGCCGTGACGCTCAAGCCGGCCTCCTGGAACGTCCTGCGCTTCCGCGTCGGCCGCGCGGCTACCAGGGCAGGTTGAAGTCCACGAACTCCCACTCGATCCCGAACTCGGCCGCAAGCGCCTCGCCGAGCGCGCGGACGCCGAAGCGCTCCGTCGCGTAGTGCCCGCCGGCCGCCAGGTCGATCGGATCGTTCAGGACCGCGTTGCGGTGCTGCAGGCCGAACTCGCCCGTGAGGAACGCGTCGAGCCCGGCCGCCGCCGCCTGCGCACATTCGTCCGCGCCGCCGCCGGACACGATCCCGACCGTGCGGACGAGCTTCTTCCCGGCGTCGACCGAGTCGAACAGCCCGCCCGGGCAGATCGCGCGGAAGCGCGCCTTGACCTCGTCCCACGGCAACGCGCGCGGGAACGACCCGCGCACGCCGATCGAGAAGCCGCGGTAGACGCCGAACGGCCGCACGCCGCGCAGGCCGAGCGCCTTCGCGATCCGCGCGTTGTTGCCGAGGACCGGATGCGCGTCGAGCGGCAGGTGCGCCGCGTAGAGGGCCTGGTCCGCGCGGACGAGCGGCGCGACGAGCCGGTAGGCCGGCCCCGCGATGCGCGCGAGCGAATCCCCCCAGCTGATCCCGTGGTGGACGAGCAGCAGCTGCGCGCCGCGGCGGCGCGCCTCCTCGTAGAATTCCGGCGAGGCGTCCACGCCGCAGGCGACCTTCGACACGCCGCCGGACGCCCCCTCGACCTGGAGGCCGTTGTTGGAGGAATCGCCCGCGAACGCGGGCAGGTCGAGCGTGCGGTCGAGCCAGGCGACGAGCTCGGCGAGCGGGACGGCGCGCCGCCGCGCCGGTGCGGTTTTCCGTTTCATGCGGGCCAGTCTACCAGACCGCGCCCGCCGCGGCAAGCGCCTGGTCCCCGGGGTCGCCGCCCTTGCTTCGGCGGCGGACGGCGGCGCCGGCTCTCGAGAAGCTGTTCCCGAATGTGGGGTCGCTCCCGCGCGGTGCGTGCGGGCGGTCTCGCGCGCCTCCTCGGCCTCGCGGGTCGACCCCCGCGTCGGCCTCGTCGTCATCGCGATCCCATCCCGCACGCGCCGCGCGCTCGCCCTCGGGCCTCGTCTCCGCCGTCCTCCGTCCCGTCTGGGCGGTCCCGTAGGTGCGCCGCCCCGGCGTGCGCATGCG
>JAFPUX010000442.1 GCA_017413145.1 Kiritimatiellia bacterium
ACGCGAGTATCCATTGATTGCCGGTCTTGCCTCGGCCTCAAGCGCGGCGAGGCCTGCGGCCGTTGCGTAGCCGGACTTCTCGGCTTCCCAGACGGGGTCGGTTTCGGCGGGAGTCGCTGCGGCTATCGCGGCATCCGTCTCTGCCTTGGTGTAGACGTTGGTGGAGAGGGTCGAGATAGAGTCGCTTAGGGCCGAAGTAGTGCCGGCTATTTCCGCGATGGCGTCGGAGTTGGTCTCGATGGCGGCGCTGTTCGACGCAACCCCGACGCGAACCGTCGCTATCTCGACTCTATTCGACTCTATCGCCTCCGTCCAGGGATCGTTCGCGACTTCGATGTTGGCGAAGTCGAGCGTCCGGATCGGCGGTTCGATAGCGTTCGGCGTGAAGCCGGGAGAAGGCAGCATCCTCAGTGCGCCGTTCGCGCGGTAGATGGTTTGGGGAACGGGGAACGGGGAACCGGGAACGGAGGCTTCCACGAAAAAGCGGTATGCAGCCGCGCCGACGTCGTTCGACGGAGCGAAGGTGGCGCCATCGAGCTTCCACCAGGCGTTGCCCATGCCGTTGGTCTGGTACCACACGGCCTCGATCGTCGCATTCGTGACCGTGCGACCGTTGACGCGGAAGGTCGGCTCGAAAGTGGCGGTCTCGCCCTGGTAGAGCGAGAACGTCTGCGACTTCGCCTCGGGCCAGTCGCATGTCCATTGCAATGGAGCTGCAAGAGTCGTGAAGGAGGCGAGAATGGCGATTGCAAATAGCTTCTTCATTTAGTCCAGCAGCCTTTCCGGATGTGCCGGCGCGAAGACCGGCGCGTTTGCGGGGCGGGTGTCTTCGTCGAGCTGCCCGTTCTCGGCGTAGCTCTCCGGCGTGATCTCGCCCCGGGAAATCTTCTCAAAGAGGTCGGTCGCCCGCTCGAGCGCCTTGCGGCGGTCGTCGGTGAGCGGGACGCCGATCCGGTTCAGGACCTTGCCCATCGCGTAGTCCATCGCCGGGATGACGAGCCCGCGGGGAATAGTCCCCGACGGGCCCATCCTGACAGCGCCGTTGCAGCTGATGTAGCCGCGGACGGCGTCGACTGTCGAAACGAGGAGCCGCGCCACGGGATCGGAGCCGTCGGTCGGGCCGTCGGCGCGGAACGCGTCTATCTCGCCCTGCGACACGGTCGCGGCGAGGTCGGTTTCGTCAACGGTTCTCCAGTTTGCGTCCATGGCGCGTTCTCCTTATCTTTCAAGCACCAAGAACACCTTGCCCTTGGCGGTTCCTGACGTCACGACCCTCTCGCCGGGCACAAGCAGGGCGTTCGTCGGGTTCGCCGAGCCGAGTCCGCCGGAGCACGTGATGCTCGCGAGCGAGTTCGTGAGGGCCAGCGTCTCGCCGGTCTTCACCTGCCGCGACACCGTGCGCGACGCCGTGTTCGTGATCCATCCCTCCGAGGCGAGCAGCCACGGCGGCGGAGGCGTGTAGACGACCTGCCCGGCGTAAGTGTTCGTCACGCTCGCGGTGTCGTTCGTCAGAATCCGCTGCCACAGGACCTCGGTCGTGGTGACGGTCTCCGTCGCGTTCGAGGTGACGTCCAGCGAGTAGACGCCGCTGAGCGCGACAGTGCCGGCGGCGACGGAAGACGCCGCGCGCACCGCCGCGAGGCGGCACGGCGCGTCGACTGTCCACTCGCCGCCCGGCGAGAGCTCCACCGTCTCCCACGCGGCGAACGCCGCGCAGGAGATCGAGAGGGCGATGATGGAGAGTAGCTTCTTCATCGCCAGCCCCCTTAGTCGTCGGAACCGCCGGCAACGAGGCGGACGAGCGCACCGGAGTCGCCGACCGACGCGCCGATGCGCGTGGTGACGCTTTCGGAGAGGTCGCCGCTGGGGCCGTCCGGGTACTCGACGAGGGTGAGCGAAAGCCCCGTCTCGGGGTCCTTGATCTCCCTGACCGCCGTGTAGGGCTTGTCGTCGGCGGGGCGGAAGCCGCGCGACGCGAACGCGATCGCGCTCGGCTCGCAGACGAAGCCGGGGATGTCGAGGCCGTGGACGAGGATCACCTTGCCGAAGCCGAAGAGCCCCGGGATGACGCCGTTTCTGATCGCCTCGGTGCCGCCGTACACGTTGGCGTCGAGCCCGGCGAGGAGCGCGTAGAAGTACTCGCCCGAAAGCGCGAGCGTCGAGAACTTGACGCGCAGCTTGTTCGTCGCGCTCTCGGCAGCCGAGGCGATCTTGGCGACGCCCGACTTGACGAAGCTCGCGGCGTTGCCGACGTTCGTCACCGCCTTCGCGAAGTTCGCCTTCGTGACGAGGTTCGAGACGGCGGTCTGGGCGCTCGCGGCGACCGAGGTGACGTTCAGCTCGGCCTTGCCCTCCCAGAAGCGCTTCTCGATCTTCGACGCCTGGTCGGCGGTGACGGAGAAGCCCGTGATGAGCGGGTCGCCGAGCGTGACCGTCGCCGACTTCGGCGTGCCGTTGGGACGCGCGAAGTTGTTGTTGGCGCGGTTGAACGTGCCGGCGTCGTCCATCTCGACGAGCGGGACCTCGATGGACTTTGCCGGGCCGACGAGCTCGCCCGAGATGTCGGTCGAGAACGCGCCGAGGAAGTTGAGCTGCGCGGGGAGGACCTTCAGGACCTTCTTCGCGTAGAGTTCGTGACCTGCGAATGTGCTAGCCATTGTCTTTTACCTTTCTTTGAGTTTGACTTACTTCTTCTGGGCCTTCTCGTAGCCGTCGGAGATGGCCTGGGCGTTGGCGGCGAGGTAGGCGTCCTTGTCGGCGCCCTCCGGCATCGCCATGTAGGCGTTGTACACCTCGACGGGGTCGGCGTCCTTGCCGGGCGTCGCGGCGTTGAGCGCGGTCGGCTGCTTCGCCCTGCCGAAGTCCGGGAGCTGGGCCGCCGGCTTGGCGGGGGCCGCGACGGAGTTCAGCATCTCCTGCGCTACTTCCGGGCTCTTCAGGTACGCGGCCTTGACGGCCTCCTTCGAGTTCGCGGCGATCTTGCCCGCCTTGACGGCGTTGTCGGCGAACTCCTCTGCCTTGGCGTTGGCGGCCTCTGCGGCGGCCTGCGCCTCGCGGTCCTGC
>JAFPUX010000443.1 GCA_017413145.1 Kiritimatiellia bacterium
CCCGCACCGTCCTGACCTCCTTCGGCACGCTGCCGCACCTGATGCGCGCCGGCGTCGCGCACGTCCGCCTCGCGATCGGCGCCGCCGCCGGCCAGGTCCGCGTCTGGGCGCTCTCGCCCACCGGCGCGCGCGTCCGGCAGGTCGACTGCACCGTCGCCGGCGGCGTCCTCTCGTTCGACGCCGACGTCGGCGCCGACCTTTCCGCCGCGACCTGCGCCTACGAGATCGTCCGCGCGCCGGAGACCGCCCCGGCGGTCTTCTCCGTCCGCACCGATCTGGTCGCCACCAACGACGCGTCGATCGCCGTCGCCGTCCCGTGGCTGGGGGAGGGGAGCGCCACCGCGACGCTCGAGGTCGTGCTCGACACCGGCGAGCGCCGGACGCTCGCGCTCTCCGAAACCGGTATCGTGACCGTATCCTTCGACGGCCTCGCGCCAGGCCGCGCCTACACCGCGACCGTCGTCGCGCGCGGTTCGAACGGCCTCGCCTCGGAGCCCGCGACGCTCGTCTTCCGGACCAAGGGCCTCGCCGCGCCCGTCTTCGCGACGCCCGACGCGGACGGAGCCGCGCCGCTCGTTTTCGTCGGGTCGAAACTGACGCTCAACATCGCCAACGCGGCGAAGGGCTGCTGGTACACGGTCTACGAGAGCTCGGACGTCGGTGGGCCCTACGTATCGTCCAAGTCCGTGCAGGCGCAGGCCGACGGCCTCCTCGCGATCGAAGGCGTCGACGCCGCGTCCGCGACGAAGTTCGTCCGCGTCGGCGTGGGTGGCGTCCAGGTGTTCGCCGGAACCGGCCTGTAGCCGTTTGGGCGCGGAGGGGGGGGCGTCAACCGCGCGGGCGGCGGCCGACCGGTGCGAGGCCGAACTCCTCCTGCATCAGGATGGCGAGCGGGATGCCGAGGACGATGGGGAAGCCGGCGGTGTTGCCGAAGACGGCCCAGGCGAGGAGCGCCGCGTCGACGTCCGGGTAGACGAGCGCGACGGCGGGCGCGACGATCGCGGTCTCGAGCGCCGACATCGCGACGAGCAGCAGGCACTGCCGCAGCAGGTCGCGCGCCGTCCGCAGCGAGAACGGCGTGCGCGAGACGCGCGTCCAGAACCACCACACGAGCAGCGGTCCGAGGACGTTCGAGGCGAAGCCGGCGATCGAGGTCCACCGGATCGCGTCGTCGGCCGCGTCCGCGACGAGGTTCCCGATCCCGGAGGCAAGGCAGCCCAGCGGCCCGAAGAAGACCGCGTAGACCGGGCCGAGCGCCATCACGGGGCGGATGTCCGTGAAGCCGGGGATGAGGTTCATCGCCTTGAACGGCAGGGCGACGACGAGGTAGACCGCCACGAGCGCGGCGAGGCGGAGGAGCGCGCGAGTCTTCACGTCCCGGCCTCCCTCCGCTTGCCGCGCACGTCGAGGATTTCGGCGAGGGACCCCGCCACGACGAGCGCCGCGCCGAGCAGGATGCGCGGCGAGAGCGCGATGCGCTCGACGATTCCCGCCGGGAGCAGCGAGCCCCACGCGAGCGAGAAGACGATTTCGACCGAGTAGACGACCGTCGCGTTGGCCGCCGTGACGCGACGCATCGCGAAGACGTTGAGCGCCTGGGCGAAGCCGACGATGAAGTAGGAATAGAGCGCCCACGCGGCGACGAGCGTGCGCGAAACCGGGAGGCCCGCGAAGAGCCGCGGATCTTCGGCGAACCAGCCGGCGAGCGACAGGACGCCCGCGAAGGCCTCCAGCAGGACCGCGACGGCGATCGGGTCGTGTTTCTTGGCCATGTCCGCGAGCACGACGATTCCGACGGCGCGCAGCAGGCAGCCCGCCCCCATCACGGCGAGGCCGGTCGTCTGCGTCGCGCGCACCGACGGCCCGAGCGCGAGAACGATGCCCGCGAGGACGAGCGCGACGGAGATCCACGTTTCGAGCGCGACGCGGCGGCGCATCGTGAGCAGGACGACCGGGAGCACGACGACGGTCATCGCGAACGTGAACGCGCCCGACGCGACGTCGAAGGACTTCGACCCGTAGAGGAAGAGCGTGTTGTAGGCGGCGCTCAGGGCGGCGAGCAGCAGTCCGCCGGCCGCGAGCCGGCGGCCGCCCGTCCGCAGCGTCTCGGCGACGCGGCGGCGGAACGGGAAGACGAGCAGCGCCGCGCCGGCGAACGACGTCACGCACGACGTGGCGAACGCGGGAACGCCGTCCGGGACGCAGGCGTAGAGGATCACCTCCGCGCTCCAGCAGAGCGTGACGCAGAGAAGGCAGATGTTGGCCTGGAGCCGGTTCACGGGGCGGACATTCTAGCACGGATTTCCGCGTTTGAACACCACCCGGTCTTCTGGTAGAATCCGCGCCATGGAACCCGTCGTTCCCGCCGCACCCTGCGGCTTCCCGGGAACCGGCCGGCGTCCGGCGACGGACAACGCTTTTCCAGAAACGACAGCCATGGATTTTCCGACACAACGTCTTTCCGCCGACTTCTGCGTCGTGGGCGGCGGCATCGCGGGACTCTGCGCCGCGCTCGCCGCCGCGCGCCACGGCGCCAGGACGGTGCTCGTGCAGGACCGCCCGATGCTCGGCGGCAACGCGTCGAGCGAGATCCGCATGCACATCTGCGGCGCGCACGGCCCGAACCGCCGCGAGACCGGGATCGTCGAGGAGATCCAGCTCGAGAACCTCCGCTACAACGCGGGCTCGTGTTGGCCCGTCTTCGACTCCGTCCTCTGGGGTCTCGCGCGCCGCGAGCCGCTGCTGACGCCCGTCCTCGACGCGTCGGTCTGCTCGTGCGGGACGGGCGCCGACGGATCGATCCGCTCCGTCCGCGCGTGGCAGGGCACGACGCAGCGCTGGATCGAAATCTCCGCGCGCCTCTTCGCCGACTGTTCCGGCGACGCCGTCCTCGCGCCCCTCTCCGGCGCCGACTTCCGCGTCGGGCGCGAGGCGCGCCCGGAATACGGCGAGAGCGAGGCGCCGCCCGAGGCCGATTCCTGCACGATGGGGAACAGCATCCTCCTGCAGGCGATGGAGTTCGCGACGCCGCAGGCGTTCGTGGCGCCCCCGTGGGCGATCGACTTCTCCGCGCCGGAGAAGCGGCTCTGGATCCTCAACCGAGGCGCCGACCCGACGGACAACAACTACTGGTGGATCGAGGTCGGCGGCGCGGACGACACGATCGGCAACGCCGAGAAGCACCGCGACGAACTGCTCCCGATCGTTTTCGGCGTCTGGGACTGGCTCAAGAACCATTCGCCCGAGAGGGAGCGCTTCCGCAACTTCGGCCTCGAGTGGGTCGGTTCCCTTCCCGGCAAGCGCGAGAGCCGCCGCTACCTCGGCGACCACGTGCTCACGCAGGGCGAGGTTCAGTCCGGCAGCGACTTCCCGGACGTCGTCGCCTACGGCGGCTGGAAGATCGACAAACACTACCCGAAGGGTTTCTGGCACGACGGCCCCGGCACCAAGTTCACCGACTGCCCGAGCCCGTTCGGCATCCCGTACCGCTGCCTCTACTCGCGCAACGTCCCGAACCTCTTCTGCGCCGGGCGCGACATCAGCTGCACGCACGTCGCCATGAGCGCGACGCGCGTCATGGCCACCTGCGGCCTCTGCGGCCAGGCCGTCGGCACCGCCGCCGCCATCGCCGCGCGGGAGCGCCTCGACCCGCGGGACGTTTCGAAGGGCCCGCTCCTCGCGGAGCTGCAGCGAACGCTCCTCGACGACGACTGCATGCTGCCCGGCACGCGGAGGGAAGTGCGCGGGCCGTGCGCGAACGCGCGCCTTTCCTCGACCTTCCCGACCACCGAACCGCCGAACCACCCAACCACCCAACTACCCAACCACCCAACCACCCAACCCCCCAACCAGAACGACGGCGTCGCGCGCCTGCGCGACGGCATGGACCGCGACTGGGACGACGGCGAGCACGGCTGGCGCGCGCCGCTCGGCGCGGCGGCGGAATACCGCTTCGCGGAAGAAACGGAACTGCACGAGGCGCGCATCGTCTTCGACAGCCACCTCGACCGCCGCGAGAAGGGACGTCCGTTCGGCGGCAACGCCGAATGCAGCCAGGGCCGCTACTACCGGGCCCTCGCCGACAAGCCGCGCGCCGTCCCGGAGACGCTCGTGCGCTCGTTCCGGATCGACCGGCTCGACGCCGACGGCACGTGGCGTCCCGAAGCGGAAACGGCCGACAACCACCGGCGTCTCGTCCGCGTGCCGCTCAACTGCCGCGCGCGCGGCATCCGCCTCGTCCCTCTCTCCACGTGGGGCGCGCCGGACGCGCACGTCTTCGCCTTCGACGCCCGTTAGCGCGTTCGCGCGCCGGGGCGAAGACGCTCATCCTCGAAGAAACCGACTGCCTCGGCGGCATGGCGGCCGCCGGAACGATGTCGCATCGGTCGGGCTGCGAATCCGCGCCGCGGGTTTCGAGCCGTAGTGCCGAGCCGGCTAGTTGCCGCTGCGGGAGTAGGTGCGGAGGCCGAGCAGGATGTCCCGGACGGGGAGGACGTCGAGGCGGCCGTCGCGGTCCAGGTCCGCGCCGCGGATGAAGGCCGAGAGGGCGGCGTCGCGGTCGGCGCCGAGCGAGCCCGCCGGGATGACGAGGAGCCAGCGCGTGTTCCACGCCGAGCGGCCGATGAGGCGCGTCGCGTCGAGCTCGTCGTCGGAGGGATCCTTGCCGGTCTCGCCCGGATAGGCCCGGAAGCTCGGATGCCGCCGGACGTTCGCGCCGAGGTCGGCGCCGCCGGTGTAGCCGGTGTAGAGCGGGGTCCAGTCGGGGTCGTCCAGCTCGGTCGAGCCGATCGCGTGCGGCGCGGGGACGGTCTGGTCGACGACCTTCCACGAGATCACCTTGTCCGCCGAGCCGGGCGCGCGCATCCGGTCCTCGCCCACGGGGACGAGGTACACGGTCGGGGTTCGCGAGAGCGGGAGGGCGCCGCCCCAGTCGTTGGTGCGCTCGTTGTAGCCCTCGAAGTGCACGCCCGCGGCGGCGATGCGCGTGGAGAACCACGTGGCGTCGAGCGAGGCGTCGCCGCCCGCCAGGGCCTCGCCGAAGAAGTTCTTCCCGAAGACGATCTCGGTCGGGAACGGAATGACGAGCGCCGGCTCGGCCTCCGCGGAGGAACCGGCGAGGGGCTGGCAGAAGCGGCCGAACTCGGGCAGCGACCGCAGGTCGTCGACCCAGCACTTCTCCAGCGCGGTGCGCCACGCGGCGTCGCCGCGCGCGTCGGGATAGACGCGGAAGAGCTCGCGACGCAGCGAGAACCACGTGGCGTAGCGCTGCGGGTTGTTGGCGCCGAGGCGCGGCTTGAGGACGAGCCAGTTCTGGTCCATCCGGGCGAGGATGTCGGCGAGGCCGCCGTCGCCGTCGCCGGAGGTGACGGCCGGCTCGTCGTCGTCGAACTCCCCGAGCGTCCGTGCGCCGACGACCTGCGCGAGGAACTTCTCGCCGCTCTGCGGGTCGGAGGAGAGGAGGCCCGTCTCGTAGTCGTAGGCCTGCGCGGCGAGCCAGACGTATTTCTGCGCGAGGGCGAAGGCGGCGTCGTAGCGCGTGAGGGCGTTGTTGCGCGCGAGGCGGAAGAACATCTCGTTGTAGCGCGCCTTGGTGAGGTTGTCGGCGGCCTGCTTGCGGGCGAGCGTGCGCTCGTCGATCACGCGCTCGGCCTCGGCGACGACGGACTCGACGGCGGCCTGCGCGGCCTGGAGAGCCTTCCACTTGCCGTTGAGTTCGACGGAAGCGTCGTATTGGTCCTCGGCCGCGTCGCGGACGCGCTGGTAGTAGTCGTCGAGGTTGTCGAAGAACTCGTTGGCGGTCTCGAGCGCCGCGCCGGTGATCGCCATGAACTTCTCCGAGCCGTCGAGGCCGAGCCGCGCGTTCTTGGCGACGACGATCGAGGCGTCGGTCGC
The DNA here is from genome assembly GCA_017413145.1 of Kiritimatiellia bacterium. Lineage (GTDB taxonomy): Bacteria > Verrucomicrobiota > Kiritimatiellia > RFP12 > UBA3636 > UBA3636. The sequence goes on from JAFPUX010000443.1 coordinate 5,893, forward strand.
GAGCTGCGCGGAGATGGCCGGCGTGCCGACCGCAGCCTGGACGATGGCCTGCGGGTCGGTGTTGACGGTCATTCCGGCGCCGATGATCTTGGGCGTCGCGCCGACGACCTGCTCCTGGATCGCCTTGGACTGCTTGCTGGCGAACTCGAGTGTGTTGATCGTGGCCTGCAGCGATTCGTCCGCGACGGTCTTGGTGTATTCGAAGATGTTGTAGCCCTCCTCCCAGATCTTCATCAGCGCGTCGCGGACGGACTTGGAGCGGACGGCGTTGATCTCGTAGTAGAACTGGTCGGTCTGGTATTCGTAGTCCTTGATGCCGCGGGTGAAGGACGAGTAGGCGAGCAGGAACTCGCCGAGCGCGTCTTGGATTTTGCCCTGCGCGAGGCGCGAGCCCGTGATGTTGGCGGGCTTCACGACGAGCCCGCGCGCGGAGAGGTTGAAGGTGCGCGCCATCTCCTCGTCCACCGAGGTGAGGTGCGTGAGGTTGGGCAGGAAGTCGCCCCAGTTGGCGACGGCGTCGAAGTTGGTGATGACGATCGCGATCTGGCTGTCGACCTCGGAGATGCCGAACTGCGCCAGGTCCATCCACTGGTAGTGGTAGAGGTCGGGGCCGTCGTAGCCCTCGGGGTAGGTGCCGCCCGCGCCGATGTCGCCGGAGTAGGGGTAGCCGAAGTATTCGATCAGCCGGTTCTTGAACTCCAGCTCCATCGTCTCGAGCTGGTCGACGCGCGAGACCTGCGACTCCTGCAGCAGGCGCAGGCGGTTCGCGGCGGTCTGCGCGCGGTCGAGCGTCTTCTTCGCGTTGAGGAGCGCGGTCTTGGCGCGGTCGCGGATCTGCTCGTAGTGCGAGGAGGAGCCGTCGTCCAGCCCGATCGGCGTGAGGTCGAACGGGATCGCGCCGGAGGCGAGGCCGAGCGGGTTGAGCCCCGCGTCGACGCGGTCCACGGCGGTCTGGATCTCGGGGACGAGCGCGGCGAGGGAGTCGAGCTCGGGGACGGTCGCGCGGTCGATGCGGCGCAGGCCCTCGTCCTCGAAGGAGACGGACATCCCGCTTTCCTTCGCCTCGATCCAGTCGCCGCCCGAGACGTACCAGACGGTCTTCGTGGCGGGGTCCGCGAAGGTGAACGAGGGCTGGTCCTCGAGCGGACGCAGGTAGAGCGCGAGCCCTTCGGAGAGGGGCGAGACGTATTCGCGCTTGGCGAGCAGCTCCGCGTCCGAGCGGACGACGCCGCTCCACGCGCGGATTTCGCCGATCTCGCCGGCGTAGCCGCCGCCGAGCGCGGCGTCCGCCGCATCGACGGCCGGCCGGAACGGAACCGGGGTCGACGAGGCGAGGGCGCCGGATTCGTCGAAGATCCGGCAGACTGGGTCTTCCTTCGCGCCGGTACAGACGATCGCGACGAGCGTGTTTTCGCCGGCGGGCGCGGTGCCGATCGCGGCGGTTTCCGCAGGCACGATGTCGTGGACGATCGCTTCGTCCGTGAACTCGTAGGGCTCCCACGCGCCGGTTTCGTCGACGTTGGCGCAGTGCCAGCCCGTGAACGCGGGCGGCGCGCTCAGCGCGGAGTTGAAGCCCGAGTCGCCGAAGCCGGCCGCGAAAAACGTCGGGGCGGCGACGCCGGAACCTCCGAGGAAGGCGCACACGACGACGGCCGTTCCGTTCGTGTACGCGATTTCGCGGAAGTCGGACTTGTCGAGGGTGTCGGCGGAATCGACGGCGTTGGTGTAGAGCCAGTAGACGGCGTTGTAGGTCACGGTGCGCGGGGTCCGGTCGCAGTTCACGAGCGTGAGTTCGCCCGTGGCGGGGTCGCGCAGGACGCGCAGGGCGGAGTCGTCGCCCTCGAGCTGGAGGATGGGGAGCGGCCCGGACGCGGCGCCGGCCTGCGCCTCGGAGGGGACGAGCTGGAACTCGAGCGTCCAGGGGCCGGCGTTGGTGCCGATCCGGACGGCGGGGTCGAGCCCGTCGGCGGGCCTCAGGACGGAGTCCGCGTCCGTGAAGAGATAGCGGTAGTAGCGGCCGGCGTGGGGCGCCTCCGGGAGGAGCGAGTTGCCGACGACCCAGTTGCAGAGCGCGCCGTAGCCGCCGCGGCTGGCCCATTCGCCGTAGCCGAAGTTGCGGCGCTCCTCCGCGTCGAGGTAGCCCGACGCGACGGAGCCGCCGCTGTCGCGGAAGGACTTGCGCGCGGTGCGGTCCACGACGGCGAGCGCGGTCTTGGCGACGTTCCGCGCGGCCTTTGCGAAGGCGGCCTCGTCGTAGTAGTCGACGTTGAGGACGGCGTCCGCGACGACCATCTCGCCCATCGCGGGGTCGCCCCAGGTGAACTTCGGGTTGCGGAGCAGGCGGTAGTAGCCGGAGAGCGCGGAGAGGTAGTGGCCATAGGCGTCGCCGTGGCCCTGCGGATACATTTCGGCGGCCTGCTGGTAGTCGATCAGGCCCGTGTTGTTGCCGCTGATGTCGTAGTTCACGGCGTAGGCGACCTCGCCGGCGGTGATGCCGCGCGTGAAGTTCCAGACGAGGCGGTTGTAGTAGGGCGAGAGCGTGAGGGCCGGCGCGTTCTCGCCGGTGCGGCCGCGCAGGAGCGCGAGCTCCTCGTCGAGGAGCGTCGGGACCTGGTTGTCGAAGGCGAAGAGCGCGGACGAGAGCGCGCCGTAGTCCATCTCGAAGCCGGTCATCTGCGTGTTGTTGAAGTTGGCGCCGATGCCGATCGTGGGGTTCATCGCGTCGTCGTAGGCCTCGTCGCCCAGGAGGTTGTAGAGGTCGGCGAGGCGCGCGACGGCGAGCTGGAGCTGCTTGTTGGCGTCGGGGTCGTCGATCCCGAGCTGCAGCGACATCGACTCGGCCTTGTCGAGGAGCGTCTCGTAGAGCTGGATCAGGCCCACCTCGGCGAGGTTGTCCTGGTTGAGCGCGACGTCGCCCTCGAACGGCCCGCCGGCCTGGCGGAGCATCGAGACCGAGGTCTCGGCCGGGTTCTCGACGAGGTCGCGCATCCGCTGCGCGAAGGGCGTGACGTTGTTGAGGACGCGCTGTACCCAGCCCTCGGCGAGCGCCGGCGGCTTGGTCCACTCGGACCAGGCGTCGCCCATCGCGGCGTAGGCGGGGGAGTCCGCGGTCGCGGCGCGGTAGCGCATCGCGTAGTAGGTGTTGACCATGTTGTCGAGCGTGTCGCCCTGCGCGCCGATCACGAACCGCGTGACGCCGGTCGTGGGCGCGAAGGCCTGCGAGTAGGCGTTCTCGAAGTCCTCCGGGACGGTGCCGTCCGCCGACGGGCGGCACTTGCGCCACTCGAAGACGAACTCGTCCGGCTTGCCGGCGAACGCCTCGGCGTAGAGGACCGAGAGCTGCTGCGAGAGGAGGTTGAGCGGGTCCTCGCGCGTGACGACGCGGCCGACGTAGTATTTCGGAACGACCTTCAGCACGTGCATCTGGATCGGGTCGCCGTCCGAGACGCCCATCAGCTCGTTGGTCGAGTCGTTTTCGATCAGCGTGACGTAGTTCGTCGCCCCCATCGTGAAGAGCGCGTAGTGGTCGCGCGGGACGTAGGCCGCGCGGCGCTCGTCGCCGTCGTCGGAGACCCGCACCAGCGGGCTCGGGAGGACGGGCTCCGTGGCGAGCTCGGCGATCGCGTCGCGCCAGGCGTCCCGGCCGTCCTCGGCGAAGGCCTCCGCGAGGTCGGAGACCGTCTTGCGCTCGGATTCGGAGAGGACGTTCACGTGCAGGAGCGAGACGCCGCCGGGGTTGTTCTCCCGCTCGCCGACGAGGACGAGGCACGCGTCGAGGTCGGCCGTGGTGTCCAGGTAGAAGCGCGAGGAGAGCGAGGGCGGGAGGCCGTCGAAGTAGTATTTGCCTTTGCGGAGCGTGGCGTTGCCGCCGGCGCCGGTCTTGATGCCGAGCGCCGACACGAGGGCCGAGACGTTCTCGAAGTCGTTCGTCGAGAAGCCGGCGGTCTGCTTGACCGTGGGGTCGAAGAGCAGCGCGGTCGCCGCGACCTCCTCGTCGGACGCGGGCCAGACGACCGCCTCGGACTTGGCGTTCCAGACCTCGGGCAGGCCCGACGAGGCGGTCGTGAGCGTGCGGCCGATCTCGATCTCCGGGACGACGTCCGGCCACGAGACGCGCCAGAGCCACGGCGCGGGCTCGCCGCGGATCGGGTCGCCGCCGTTGTTCTCCGGCAGGAGCGCGAGCCACGGGACGGCCTCGCCGACGGCGGGCCAGTTCTCCTCGTCGACGTCGGGGAAGGCGAAGCCCTGCTGCATCGGGTAGTACATCCGGACGTGGAGGTCGCCCGCGCTGCGCGCCCAGAGCTGGCCCTTGCGGTCGCGGTAGGCGGGCGCGTTCGTCGCGGGCTCGTCCCAGTAGTCCTCGGCGCACCACGGGTTCGACAGCAGGTCGATCGGGTGCGGGCCGGGCAGCGCCTTGCCGGCGACGCAGTCCGCGGCGAGCTCGGGGTAGAACAGGTTCGTCGCCACGACGTCGAACCACTGCATCGCCTTGCGGCCGTCCTTGACGTAGGTCACGAGGACGCCGGGCTCGGAGGTGTCCTCGTCGTTGAGGTCGCAACGCAGCGCCCACGCGACGTAGCCGCCGGAGCCGGGCAGCACGAGCGCGTGCTCCTCGTTCGGGTTGTAGCCGGTCCTCGCGGGGTCGTTTTGCACGTAGACGAAGGGCTTCGTGTCCGGGTCGGGCGAGAGGACGCCGGTCGCGAGCGAGGGCGGGCCGTTCTCGTCGGCAAGGCACCCCGTGGCGACGCAGCGGGTGCCCACGACCTTGTCGACGAAGGTGCGGCGGTCGGTGCCGGTGTCGGCCAGGTCGACGCCGTCGACGAACGTGTAGCAACCGGTGAGGTGGTTCTCGCGGCCCGTGTGCGCCTTGAAGATCTCGGCCCCGATCTCCTCGGCGGTCATTGCCTTGTTCCAGAAGAGGAGTTCGCCGAGGGTGACGCCGGGGCGGGCGGGCCGGTTCCCTCCGATGGAGGTCTTTCCCACCGAGCAGGACACGGGGCCGCCCAGGTAGGCGAGCATGTTGAATTCCGCGTCGGCGGGCATGGAGCCGACTTCGTCGCCGTCGAGATAGACCGTGGCCGAGCCGTCCGGATGGAACGAGACGGCGACGTTGTGCCAGGTTCCGTCTTCCGGCCCGCCGGTGATGGCGGTGCCGCCCAGGCCGGCGGCGCTCTGCCGATGGATGCGCAGCCCGCGGAATCCGTTGCCGTATCCGCCGTACGGGTTCGCGAGATCCATGGTCACGTAGTCGTAGGCGTCGTCGGTCGCGCTCCCGGTCCGGATCGCGAGAAAGGAGCTCTCGACATTCTCCGTTTCGCCGTCCAGCCTCGCCCAGAACATCAGGGTACCGCCGTTCTCCCTGTCGAAATAGGTGCGCGTGGCGAGCGTGGCGGTCGAGTCGGTCGAGGCGAGGCGGAGTCCCATGTCCTGCAGGCAGAACGAATCCGCGGCCGAGCCCTTCTGCGAGGCGATGGCGATCTGCGGCGTCTCGAACTCGCGGGGCCAGCGGACCGAGTAGACCTGCGGCAGCGTCGGCACCTCGACCGCCTTCGGCATGCCGTCCTCGAGGATCGTGGTGTTCCACCAGACCTCCAGTTCCGGGAGCGTCGAGTGGCGGGCGGAGAGGGGCGAGTTCTCCGGGACGTTCGCGGTGACCGCGTAGACGACGGAGGCGTAGGTGTTCGTGCCGTCGGAGGACGCGGTGGCGGAGGAGTTGGTGGAGCCGACGTCGGCGGCCGGGGCCTTGTAGAGGTCGGGGTTCCAGACCGGATCGGAGGCGGCCTCGTAGACGTAGCCGGGGCTGTCCGGGTCGCAGAAGGGCGAGAACTTGTCGGTCGTCCCGTCGTCCGCGCCTTCGCGCAGGCGCAGTTCGAGGCCGACGCGGATCGTCTCGGGCTTCAGCGTGAAGTAGTTCGTGTTCGCGCGGAGGATCGAGTGGAGCGGGAGGAACCAGATGTTGTCGTCCGTCGTGAGCTTGAGCATCGAATACCCCTCGCCGGTCGTCGAGAACGAACCGTCGGAGGCGACGGGCTTGGCGTGGCCGTCGGGCTCCTGGTAGTTCATCAGCTTGGCGTCGTAGGCGGACGGCACGAAGATCTTGCGGCCGATGTCGCCGCCGGGTTCGCCGCGGACGAACACGGTCGTGTCCGACGGCCAGTCGCAGGCGTATTGGTCGAGCTCGAACGGCCACTGCACCTCCATTTCGTCGGCCTCCATCCAGTAGATCTCGGCGTTCCACGGGCAGTCGGCCGTGGGCCGGAGCGGGAAGACCTGGCCGTTTTTGGGGCTGGAGGAATACTGGCCCTTGTGCTGGTAGAGGTAGTCGCCGCGGTCGTCGGTGGCCTGGATGACGGTGGGGCGCGCGCGCAGGCCGGTCGTGTCGTAGCCGCGGCCGTCGGGTTTCAGGGCGCGGCCGATGGCGCCGGAGAGGCGGTTCACCGCGGGGCGGCAGATCTCGACGGGCTGCACGTGGAGGATCTTCTCGAACGTACCCGTCTCGTAGTAGGCCATCAACACTTGACCTTGGAGCTGGCCGTAGGCGTAGAGCAGCTTCGTGGAGGAATCGACGAAGAGGCCCGAGACCACGCGGTTCGAGATCACCTGCGCCATTCCGGCCGCGTTGTTCGTGTAGACCCCGTAGACCGGCTCGACGAGGGACGCGGAGCCGAAGAACTTCGTGAACTTGCCGCTCAGGTCGATCGCGGGCCCGTTGTAGGGGTAGTCCGTCCAGTAGATGCGGCGCGGGCGCCCCTGGCAGGACGGGGCGAGCACGTAGGTCATCTCGACGCTCGAACCGCCGGCGAGATACCAAGTGAAGACCTGCGTGCCGCCCTGCGCGGCGAAGACGCGCTCGCCGGCCGGGTCGAAGAGGAACGCCGGATCGGAACCGTGCGCGACGTATTCCTCGTAGGTCTTGGTCCAGTCCGTGCCTTCCGGCGCTTCGATCTGGTCGCCGAGGTAGTATTCGGGCTTCGTGCGCTCGAGCGGGAAGCCGCCCTCCGAGGCGACGAGCCGCACCCGCTCCTCGCCGGCGACCGACTGCGCCGACAAGCGGACGTCGGTGATCGCCCCGATCGCCATCGCGGGATACACCGCGTTGGCCGAGAGCCAGGCGTTCTCGTTGGTGTCGCTCGTTTTCAGCAGCACCGGCGCGCCGGGAACGCCGAGGGTGTAGCCGGCGTCGGCGGCGCCCGCGCTCGCCGCGGCGAGCGCTGCAATGACGGCCGCGACGCATGGCGTCGCGAATGACGGCCGCGACGCGTTGCGTCGCGAATGACGGCCGCGGCGTTCGCCGCGAATGACGACCGCGGCTTCCGCCGCGAATGCTGGAATGCTGGTCATGGTCATTTTCCGTTGTTTTCGATGGTCTTGCAAGTCGCGGAGAGAATGCGACGGAGTTCGTCGCAATCGTCGGCGAGCGACTTCGCCTGGTCGGCGGAAAGAAAGTCGCACCGGCGCAGCAACTGAATCCAGAAGAACGTCTCCGCACATTCCTTCTGGGCGATTTTGCACTTGTTGAGGAAGTCTTTTCTCGAAGCGGCGTAATGGGCTTCCGCGAGATTGGCCCCGATGCTCGTTCCGCTGCGAAGAACCTGGTCCGCGAGCGAGAACTCCTTCTTCTCCTCGCGGAGCCACCGTGCGAGCTTCACGGCCCGCACGGCGAACGCCATGCTCTTTTCCTTCAGCGGATCGTCTTTCATCGGTTCGTTTCCTTCATTCGTCATTCGCGCGAAGCGGGGCCGTCATTCCCGCGAAGCGGGGCCGTCATTCCCGCGAAGCGGGGCCGTCATTCGTCATTGTGAGCGTCAGCGAACCCTCATGATGTAGCACAGCGCGTAGTACGGCGGGCGGTTCTCGTGCGGCTGGTTGCCGCCGCGGGATTCGGTGGTCTTCGTGTTGGTGTTGTTCGGGTATTCGCGCGAGGCGTCGTAGAAGTAGTTGTCGTTGTCCCAGGAGAGCGCCAGGTCCGCGCCGGTGAACTTGTAGTCGTGCGTGTGCGCGGGCAGCTGTTCGACCGTGAGCGTGACCCGGGCCACGCCGCCGGTGGCGTTCGGCTGGTATTCCCCGCCCGCGCCGACCACGAAGCGGTCGCGCAGGTCGGGGGTCTTGCGGCCGTTGGCGGTCTGGCCGTTGCAGAGCGCCCAGCCGTCGGGGACCGCGGTCGTCTCGCCGCTCCACGGGATGATGCCGCCGAGCGGGATCGTGCCGTCGCCGGAGACGATCGACCCCGCCACGGCGACCGACGAAGCCGTGGCGCCGCCGGAAACCGAGAGCGAGCGGGCGTCGAGCAGACCGGAGACCGTCGCCCCGCCCGCGGTCGCCGCGCCGGCGACCGCGAAGTCGCCGCTCGCGCCGGTCGCGTCCGACGCGAGCGTCGCGAAGGGCACGGGCACGAGGCGCTGGCGCGGGGCGATTTCCGCCGCGTCGGGTTCCGCGACGGTCAGTCCCAGGTAGAGCGAGGAGCCCGCCCCGGACGCGAGGACGGAGGCGAGATTGGTGCCCGCCGCGTCCGCGAGCGCGGTGCCGGCGGCATCGGAGATTTCCACGACGAAAAGTCCCTCTTCGTCGAGCAGGACCGGCTGCGAACGGCCCCAGAGCGCCTCCCCGCCGGACGCCTGCGAGTAGAGGCGGAACTCGACCGTCTTGCTCCGCGCGCCGGGGGAAAGCGCGTTCCCCTGCGCGTCGCGCAGCAACCCCTGGTAGGCGAAGCCGGCGTGCATCGGCTCGGGCGGCGACGCCGGCGGGGCGAACTGCGCGAGCACGGCCTTGCCGTTCGCGACGGTCCAATTGCTCCCCAGCGCGGCGGCGAGGTCCGCGGCGGACATTGCCGAGGCGTCCGTGCCCTGCGCCGCGCCGAGCGTCCGCGTGTACCAGCAGGTGGAGTAGGTCGAAGCCGCAGTGGAGCCGTTGCGGACGAACGTGAAGGAATCGGCGACCGAAACCGTGACCGCGGCCGGGGCGAAGACGCAGTTCGCCAGACGGACGGTGGCGTCGGAGAACTTCTGCCCGACGAAACCTCCGAAGCACGAGGCGTCCGGCCCCAGCAGGGAACCGTCGAAGAGGCAGTCGGTGAAAGAGACGGTGTAGGTGCGTCCGTAGTCCGTGCAGCCGACAAAGCCGGCGCTCGTCGCGTCGCCAGTTTTCGTGCACGTGATCGCGACGGAGGAAACGCAGCGCTCGATCGTGACGTTGCCGTTTATCCGCGCATGCCCGACGAATCCGCTCGCCCTCGTCCCGTCCGTCACGATGGATCCGGCGACGCGCAGGTCGTGGATGCTGCATCCGTCGACGACGGCGAACGGCGCGGCGGGCGAGGAAGAGGAATCGCCCGCGAACGTCCAGTCCACCGTGAGCGTGTGGCCGCCGCCGTCGAACGTGCCCGACCAGCGATGCGTGTCCGTGCCGGCGCGCGGCGCGTCGTTCCCGAGCGACACGTCCGCGGTCATCTCCGCGCAGAGCGCGCTCGCGCCCGCGTTCACTCGGTTCGCGAAATCCGCCCAGTCGGCGGCGCTGGCGATTTGCACCGTTTCGGCGCCGGCTGGCGCCGAA
>JAFPUX010000444.1 GCA_017413145.1 Kiritimatiellia bacterium
CGGCGGCGAGCGCCGCGGCCCAGGCGGACGCGCGGGGACGCGCCCACGCCGCGGGGGGAAGGTTCTTTTCGTTTTTCATGCGTGGATTCCGGCTAGAGGAAGAGCAGGGCGGCGGCGCCGGCGGCGATGCAGTACGGGCCGAACGTCCAGAACGCGCCGCGTTCGAGCAGGCGCACGACGGTCCGCAGCGCGATCCAGCCGACGAGGGCCGCGACGGCCGTCGCGGCGAGCGCCGTCCCCGCGGGGCCCGGCAGGCCTCCGCCTTCCCCGTCCGCGGAGAGGAATTCGAGGACGGCCGCGCCGGCGATGACGGGGATCGACATCACGAAGGAGAACTCGGCGGCCGTCTTCGGCCCGAGCCCGAAGAGCCGCCCCGCGGAGATCGACGTGCCGGAGCGGCTCACGCCCGGCAGGATCGCCAGCGCCTGGCCGGCGCCCATCGCCAGCGCGCGGCCGAAGCCGAGCGGCTTGTCGGCCTTGCGGCGGTCCGCCAGCGCGGAGAGAAGCAACAGCACGCCGTTGAAGACCATGAGCGCCGCGACCGTCCGGTGCGAATCGTAGACCGCGTCGATCCGGTCGCCGCACGCCTTGTAGAACAGGCCGGCGGGGACCGCCGAGACGAAGACCCACGCCGCGTAGAGCCAGCCGGCCCGTTCGCCGCGGAAGAAGGAACCGGCGAGCGAAAGCAGGCGGCGGCGGTAGAAGACGCAGATGGACGCGAGCGTCCCGAGGTGGAGGAACAGCTCCAGCTCCGGGCCGGGCGATTGCACGCCGAGCGCGCGCTGCGCGAGAACGAGATGCCCCGAGCTGCTGACGGGGAGGAACTCCGTCAGCCCCTGGACGGCGGCGAGGATCAGGACGTGGACCGTTTGCATGCGACGCGCGCCATTCTAGCACATCGCGCGGAGGAAGGGAAGCGCGCTTGCGCCCGCGCGCCCGTTTGTGCTAGGCTTGCCGCGAACCCAGCCACGGAGATTTCCATGTCCGACGAACCCGCGCCCGCCGAAGAAACCGAACCGACCGCCCCCGTCCCCGGAGAGGCGTCCGCGAAGCCGGAGAAGCCCCGCAAGGAGCGCAAGCCGCCGAAGACGCCCGAACAGCTGCTGCTCGGGCCCGCCCGTTCCCTCCAGATCTGGTCGACCGTCTTCCTGCTGCTCTCGGTCCTGCTCCTCCTCGTCCAGGTCTTCCGCCGCGGGGACGCGTTCGCCGACGGGCCGCTCGGAGCGATCCTCCTCGTGGTGGTCTGGGGCGGTCTCTGGACGAAGTTCTCGCGCGACTACACCGTCCTGAAGACGGTCGTCCGGCATCCGGACTCCGTTTTCTGGATCCAGCTCGTCGAACCGGCCGCGTGGTGCGAACTGGCGCCGTGGCGGTGGCTGGTCCGTTCCCGCCGGCTCGCGTTCTTCACGGTCGCCGGCGCGCGCGCCGAAGCGGGCGTTCCCGGCCGGCGCTTCGACGAAACCGTCGCGTGGCTCCGTTCGCTCAACCCCGCCGCGCTGGACTTCCGTCCGGGCGAAACGCGGTGAGCGCGTTCCGCTCCGCGATCGCCTGCGTCGTGTCGGCCGTCGCGCTCGCGGCGGCGGCCGACACGGCGTATCCGCCCGCGGACTGGACCGAGGCGCCGAGCCCGTGGGCGAACCCCGCCGCTCCCAAGGGCGGACGCCTCGCGCTGGACGGCCATTCGCCGCCCAAGTCGCTCAACTACTATCTCGAGAACAGTTCCTTTTCCGCGCAGGTCTTCTTCCTGCTCTACGACACGCTGCTTTCGTCGGACCCCGCCACGGGCGAGCACGCGCCGGGGCTCGTCCGCCGCTGGACCGTCTCGGACGACGGCCTCGTCTTCACGCTCGAGCTCGACCCCGCCGCGCGCTGGAGCGACGGCCGCCCGGTCACGGCCGAGGACGTGCGCTGGACGTTCGAGGCGCTCGTCGCGCCGGAGAACCGCACCGGCCCCGTGAAGGTCGCGCTCGCCGCATTCGGCCCGCCCGAAGTGCTCGCGCCGGACCGCATCCGCTTCACCGCCCGCGAGAACCACTGGCGCAACCTCGGCGCGCTCGGCGGGATCGCGCCGATGCCGGCGCACGTCTTCCGCGACCGCGACTTCAACGAAATCAACTTCGACTTCCCGGTCGTCTCCGGTCCCTACCGTCTCGGTGCTCACCGAGAAAACGTCTCGCTGTCGCTCGCGCGCCGCCCCGACTGGTGGGCCGCCGCGCGCCCCGCGAGCGCCGGGCTCTACAACTTCGACGAACTGCTCTTCCGCTTCTCCGGGTCGGGCGACAACGCGTTCGACGCGTTCCGCAAGGGCCTGCTCGACGTCTACCCGGTCTACTCCGCGTCGATCTGGGTGCGCGAGGCGCGCGGCGACCGCATCGACCGCAACTGGATCGTCCGGCGCGCCGTCCGCAACCAGAAGCCCGTCGGCTTCCAGGGCTTCGCGCTGAACCTGCGCCGCGCGCCCTACGACGACGTGCGCGTCCGCCGCGCGCTGGCCCACACGCTCGACCGCGAGGGCTTCAACCGGACGCTCATGTACGGCCAGTATTTCCTGCACCGCTCCTACTGGGAGGACCTCTACGACGACGCGCACCCGTGCACGAACGAGCTCTTCCGCTTCGACCCGCCGCGCGCCGCCGCGCTGCTCGCCGAAGCCGGGTGGGCGCGGGACCCCGCCACGGGCGCGCTCTGCAAGGACGGCCGCCCGTTCGTCGTTCGCTTCCTCTCCAACGGACCAACGGCCGACCGCTTCCTCGCGCGCTGGAAGCGCGTCCTCGCGGATCTCGGCATCGCGCTCGAGACCGAGCGCAAGGACTGGGCCGCGTGGGCGCGCGACATGGACGCCTACGACTTCGACGTCACCTGGTGCGCGTGGTCCTCCGGCCTGCGCAAGGACCCCGAGGACATGTGGGGGGGCGCGTTCGCGAACGAGCCCGGCGGCAACAACGTCACCGGCTTCTCCGACCCGCGCGTGGACGCCCTGATCGCCGCGCAGCGCACCGAGCCCTCGCTCGAAAAGCGCAACGCGATCGACCGGGAGATCGACGCGATTCTCGCGGCCGCCGTCCCCTACGTCCTGCTCTGGAACGCCGACTGCACGCGCCTGCTGTGGTGGAACAAGTTCGGCATGCCGCGCTCGGTCCTCTCGCGCTTCGGCGGCGAAGAGGACGCCGTCGCGCTCTGGTGGGCCGATCCCGCCGCCGAGGCCGCGCTCGCGGACGCGATGGCCGGGGGCGCGCCGCTTCCGCCGCCCGACGTCGACCCGGCGGAGTAGGCGCGTTTGCAACCGCGCGGCGTTTGGAGTAGAATCCGGGCCCCGTCAGACAGACCGAAAGGAACCGCACGCCATGGACAACGAAACCGTCCGCAAGCAAGCCGAAATCTTCGACCGCCTCCGCACCGAGGTCGGCCGCGTCGTCGTCGGCCAGGAGAAGATCCTGGACCGACTCCTCGTCGCCCTCGTCTGCCAGGGGCACGTCCTGCTGGAGGGCGTTCCCGGCATCGCCAAGACGACGCTCGTCCGCACCCTCGCGCAGGCGCTCGGCGTGTCGTTCGGCCGCATCTCGTTCACGCCCGACCTGCTTCCGGCGGACGTCACCGGCACGCTCGTCTACAGCCCCAAGGACGGATCGTTCGCCCCCAAGCGCGGCCCCGTCTTCACGAACCTGCTCCTCGCGGACGAAATCAACCGCGCCCCCGCCAAGGTGCAGTCCGCGCTGCTCGAGGCGATGCAGGAGCGGCAGGTCACGATCGGCGACGCGAGCTACCCGCTCCCGACCCCGTTCCTCGTCCTCGCCACGCAGAACCCGATCGAGCAGGAGGGGACCTATCCGCTCCCGGAGGCGCAGACCGACCGCTTCCTCTTCAAGTGCGTCGTCGGGCTCCCCTCGCGCGAGGACGAGCGCCGCGTCATGGACCGCTTCACGCGCAAGAACGCGCCGTCCGTCTCGGCGGTCGTCTCGCCGGAGGAGCTCGCCGGCCTGCGCGACGCGCTCGACCAGGTCTACCTCGACGAGAAGGTCGCCGACTACATCCTCGACGTCGTCTTCGCCACGCGCGACCCCGCGGCCCGCAAGGGCCTCGCGGACCTGAAGCCGCTCATCGCGTTCGGCGCCTCGCCGCGCGCGACGATCGCGCTCAACCTCGCCGCCCGCGCCAACGCGATGCTGCGCGGCCGCGCCTACGCGACGCCGCAGGACGTCAAGGAGGTCGCGCCCGACGTGCTGCGCCACCGCGTGCTGCTCTCTTACGAAGCCGAGGCCGAGGAGCTCACGCCCGACGCCGCGATCGCCCGCATCCTCGCCGAAGTGCCGGTCCCGTAGGCCGCGCCGCGCCCCGCCCGTGAACCGCCTCGCGCGACTCCTCCTCCCGCCGGGCGGCGCCACGCCCGCCCGCGTGCTCGCCTGGACGCTCGTCTCCGGCGCGCTCCACGCCGGCGAGTCGTTCCTCGTGCTCGTCGCCGCGACGCACCTCGCGGGCGCCTGGTGGGGCGGCGTCGTGGGCCTCGCCTTCGCGGTCGACCAGCTGCTCTTCACGGTCGGCGCGTTCAGCGTCCGGCGCTACCAGGCGTCCGACGTCGCGGAGCGCGTCCCGTTCCCCGTCTACTGCGGCGCGCGCGCCCTCACCTGCGGCGCGATGGTCCTCGCCGGCCTCGCGTGGGCCGCCTTCGGCGGCTTCACGCCGGACAAACGCGCCGCGATCCTGCCGCTGCTTGTCTTCAAGGCGTCCGAGGCGTTTTCGGACGTCCTCGGCGGCCGCTACCAGCAGCGCGGCCGGCTCGACGCGACGGGCCGCATCCTCGCCGCCAAGACGCTCCTCTCCGCGGCCGCGTTCGCCGCCGCTCCCGCCTTCGCCGACGCCCTCGACAGCGCCGCCGCCACCGCCGCCGGCGTCGCCGCCGGAATCTCCGAGGACGACGCCAAGCTCACCGAGACCTGGCAGGGCAAGCTCGCCGCCGGCCTCGACCTCAAGTCCGGCAATACCGAGAAGACCGGCTACAACGGCCACGCGGAGGCCAAGAAGCTGCACGGCGACACGATCGTCGTCGCCACCCTCGACGGCGCCTGGGAGGAGACCGAGGTCTCCGACTCCGACGGCACGAAGCGCGACGAGCGCACCGTCGGCAACGCCAAGGGCGAGGTGAACGTCAAGGAGAAGCTCGCCGACTGGTCCCTCGCGCCGTTCGTCTACGGCGACGTCTCCGCGGAGCACGACGGCGTCGCGGGCATCAAGTACCGCACGATCGAGAGCGCCGGCATCGGGTTCTTCCTCGTCGACACGGACGCGCTCAAGCTCTCCGTCGAGGCGGGCCTGGCCTACGTGCAGGAGGAGCTTGACGGCCTGGAGAGCGACGACTACCTGGCCTACCGCCTCGCCGAGCGCGCCGACTGGGTCCCGGACTTCGCCGAGGGCGTCTCGTTCTTCGAGACGGCCGACTTCCTCCAGGACTTCGACGAGTCGGACCGCTACTTCTGCAACCTCGAGGCCGGCGTCGACGTCCCGATGTTCGCCGGGCTCTCGATCACGCTCAAGGGCACGGTGAACTACAACCACCTCCCGGCCGCCGGCAAGGAGAAGACCGACCGCTCGGTCGTCGCCCAGGTCGGCTACAACTTCTAGTCCGGCGCGCGGTTCGATGGACGCCCGCGCCGACGGCCCCGGCCGGTGGCTGGACCTCGTGCGGATCCTGACGGCTCGCAACCTCAAGATCCGCTACAAGGGGTCCGTCCTCGGCTTCCTCTGGTCGCTCCTCACCCCGGCGCTCACGATCCTGATGTACGCGGTCTTCGCGCGCATCCTCAAGTTCAACGCGGGCCAGCCGCACTACCTGCAGTTCCTCGTCTCGGGCATCATCGTCTGGGGCTTCACCGCGGGCTGCCTCAACGACTCGCTCTACTCGATCGCCGGCAACGCGAACCTCGTGAAGAAGGTCCGCTTCCCGCGCGCGATCCTGCCGCTCTCGACGGCGCTCGCCAACGGCGTGAACTTTCTCCTCACGTTCGTTCCGCTCGCGCTCTACCTCGCGCTCACCGGCACGCTCGAATGGGGACCCGGCCTGCTCTGGCTCCTGCCCGCCTTCGCGTTCCACCTCGCGCTCTGCGCCGGAATCGCGTGCCTCGTCGGGACGCTCAACGTGTTCTTCCGCGACACGCAGCACGCCGTCGGGATCGGGCAGCTGGCGTGGTTCTTCCTCACGCCCGTGTTCTACTTCCCGCGGATGCAGCTGGAGGCCGCCGGGTTCCTCGGCGCGTGGCGCGGGCTCGTCTTCCTCAACCCGATGACGGGCGTCCTCGCCCTCTACCGCCGCGCGCTGATGGGCGCGGCGAAGCAGCCGCTCGTCCCGCCGGAATTCGCGGCGGACGTCCCCGCGCGGTGGGTCGGCGCCTCGTGCGCCGTCTGCCTCGCCGTCCTCTTCCTCGGCCTCGCGGCGCTCCGCCGCGGCGACCGCACCTTCGGAGACGCGCTGTGAGCGAGGTCCCCGCCACCGAGCCCCGCGACGACGGCGACTGGGCGATCGACGTCTCCCGCGTCACGAAGCGCTTCCGCCTGCGCGGCGCCTCCGCCTCGCTCAAGACGGCGGCCATCGACTTCCTGCGCGGCCGCCCGCCGCGGACGTTCACCGCGCTCGACGACGTCTCGCTGCGCGTCCGGCGCGGCGAGACGGTCGGCATCGTCGGCGCCAACGGCGCCGGCAAGTCCACGCTCCTCTCCATCATCGCCGGAACGATCCGCGCGACGTCCGGCACCGCCCGCACGCGCGGCTCCGTGAGCTCGCTGCTGGAGCTCGGCGCCGGCTTCCACCCCGACCTCACCGGGCGCGAGAACGTGATGCTCTACGGCGCGATCATGGGCATCCCGCGCGAGACGATGCGCCGCCGGTTCGACGAGATCGTCGACTTCGCCGGCCTCGCGGAGTTCATCGACCAGCCCGTCCGCTACTACTCCTCCGGCATGTACGTCCGGCTCGGCTTCTCCGTCGCCGTCCAGGTCGACCCGGACATCCTCCTCGTCGACGAGGTGCTCGCCGTCGGCGACGCCGACTTCCAGCGCAAGTGCCTCGAGAAGATGGCCGAGTTCCGCGACCGCGGCAAGGCGATGCTGCTCATCTCGCACGACATCAACACCGTGCGCCGCGTCGCGGACCGCGTCGCCTACCTCGCCAAGGGCCGCCTGCTCGCCTTCGGCGACCCGGCGGACGTCTCCTCCGCCTACGAGCGCGAGGCCGAGGCCGCCGCCGCCGCTTCCGTCGCCCAGCGCGAATGGGGGACCGGCGAGGCGAAGATCGTCCGCGCCGCCTGCGTCGACCCCGCCACGGGCGAGGAGCGCACCGGAAGCCTCGCGCTGCGGTCGCCGGGCCGGACGGAGTTTCGCCTCCGCTGGGGCGCCGCGCGTCGCGTCGAGTGGCCCGTCTTCGGCTTCTCGATCGCCGACCGCGCCACGAGCCGCGTCGTCTTCGGCACCAACACCCAGATCGCCGGCCGCCGCATCCCCGCGATCGAGGGCGAGGGCGGCCTCGCCTTCTCGGTCGACCTCTCGCGCCTCCACCCCGGGGACTACCTGGTCTCGTTCTCCCTCCACAGCGAGGACCACAAGACCAACTACCACCGCCTCGAGCACGCGCTGCGCCTCAAGGTCGAGAACGGCCTCTGGTTCGACGGCCTCGTCTCCCTCCCCGTGGAATGGACGATCTAGCCCCCGAGCCCTTCGTCACCGTCGTCACGCCCGCCTTCCGCGCCGCGCGCTGGATCGAGGGCGCGCTGCGCACCGTCGCCGAGCAGCGCGAGGGAGGCCGCGTCCGCGTGGAGCACCTCGTGCTCGACGGCGGCCCGGACGACGGCTCCGCCGCGATCGCCGCGCACTTCGCGCAC
>JAFPUX010000445.1 GCA_017413145.1 Kiritimatiellia bacterium
CCGCCACGCCCGCCGCCGCGCGCGCCGCCGTCGCCGCGGCCGCGACGCCGGAGATCGCGACGGTCTTCGTGGTCGACCCGGCGGTGCGCCCCGACGTGCTCCACGAGCTGCTCGCGTCGGCCGTCCGGCGCAACCTCTCGCTCGTCGTCTACGACCCCGAGTTCCTCGCGCTCCACAATCCGTTCACCTACGGCGACCTCCTGCGCGGGCAGCCGCTCGTGCACTACGCCCACGCGGGCGCGTCCTTCCCGGCGTCGCGCCTGCGCGTCGCCCTTTCCTCCGCGCTCGCCGCCGCCGCGCTGGTCGTCCTTTCGCCCGTTTTCCTGGCCATCGCCCTCGCGATCCGGTTCGACACGCCCGGTCCGGCGATCTTCGCGCAGGAGCGCTACGGGCTGGCGTGCCGCCGCTTCCGGATGTTCAAGTTCCGGACGATGGTCGCCGACGCCGAATCGAAGCTCGACGCCCTGCGCGGCCGCAACGAGTCGGACGGCGCGCTCTTCAAGCTGCACGACGACCCGCGCGTGACGCGCGTCGGGAAGTTCCTGCGCCGGACGAGCCTCGACGAGCTGCCGCAGCTGATCAACATCCTTCGCGGCGAAATGCGCTTCGTCGGCCCGCGGCCGCTGCCGTGCGCCGACATCGAGCCGTACCTGCACACGTGGCACGGCCTGCGGCAGTTCGTGCGCCCGGGGCTCACGTGCATCTGGCAGTGCGCCGGGCGCAGCGACATCGGCTTCGAGGGCATGAGCCTGCTGGACGGCTGGTACGTCCTGAACCGCAGCTGGATGCTCGACATCCGCATTCTCGCCCGGACCGTCTGGACGGTCCTCTTCGGCCGCGGCGCCTACTGACCGCCCTTGCGGCCGCGGCGCCGTTCGGCTAGAATGCGCGCGCCATGGACATCCACATCCTCGAAATGCCGCTCGACTTCGGCGCGAGCCGCCACGGGTCGGACATGGGCCCCTCGGCCATCCGCCTGGCCGGCATCCGCGAGCGCCTGGAGCGCCTCGGCCACCGCGCCGCCAAGTACGAGTCCCCGATCCAGCTGCTGCCGCAGGAATACGCCGACGCCGGCGACCCGCGCGCCAAGTACCTCGCGCCGATCAAGCGCGCCTGCGAGGCGCTCGCCCGCGAGGTCGAGGGCGCGATCGCGGAGGGCGCGTTCCCGCTCGTGCTCGGCGGCGACCACTCCGTCGCGCTCGGCTCGCTCGCCGGCGCCGGCGCGGCCGCGCGCAAGGCGGGCAAGCGCCTCGGCGTGCTCTACGTGGACGCCCACGGCGACTTCAACACCGCCGAGACGTCCCCGTCGGGCAACATCCACGGAGAATGCCTCGCCGCCTCGTGCGGTCTCGGCCTGCCGGAGCTCGTGGACCTGCACGAGCCGGGGCGCAAGGTCGACCCGCGCGACGTGTGCTTCGTCGGCACGCGCGACCTGGACCCCGGCGAGCGCGAGCTGATGAAGGCCGCGGGCGTGACGGTCTTCTCGATGAGCGACATCGACCGCAACGGCTTCCCCGAGATCGTGCGCCGCGTGGCGGCGTTCTTCAAGGGGCGCGCCGACTGGGTGCACGTGAGCTTCGACATGGACGTGCTCGACCCGATGTTCGCGCCCGGCACGGGCATCCCGCTGCCGGCCGGCCTCACGAACCGCGAGGCGCTCCTGCTCATGGAGGCGATGGCCGAGGGCGGGCTCGTCCGCTCGGCGGAAATCGTCGAGGTGAACCCGGTGCTCGACGTGCGCAACCAGACCGCCGTCCTCGCGGCGGCGCTCGCCGCGCGGCTGCTCGGCGAGACGATCTACTAGGCGCCGGGCGCGACGCACACGCGGCGGAAGACCTCCGCGCAGCGGCCGCAGCGCGTGCAGTCGTCGCCGCACGCGGCGCCGACGCCGGACGTCGCCCAGTCCGCCGGGAAGCGCTTGTTGTCCACGATCCGCGGCGCGAAGGCGGCGGCATGGTCCGGGTCCATGAGCGAGACGAGGTTGCCGTCGAACGAATACTCCGCGTAGGCGCGGAGCGTCTCGACGGGGCAGGTGTGGCGGCGGATCGCGACCTTGAAGAGCGAGATGCCGGCCTCCTCCCAGAGGTGCACGTCTTCCGGGCGGACCCACGTCGCGCGCAGGAAGTCCTCCAGCGCTTCGCCGCCCTGCGCGTAGTGCGTCTTGCAGCGGAAGAACGAGAAGCCGAACGCCTTCGCCGTCTCGACGTCCTTCGGGCGGCGTCCGTCTCCGTGGCCGTGGAGGTTGTCGTGGAACGTCTGGAAGGGGCACTGGCGCAGGCAGCCGCTGTTGACCTGCATGCCGACGACCTTGCCGCGCTCCCGCGCCCATTCGGCGGTGCGCCGGGCGTAGGCCAGGTCGCGCTGCCGCTCGCGCGAGAGGTAGAACTCGTCGAAGAGGTCGGACGCGTAGTCGAAGCCGACCGTGCCGTGCATGCGCATGTTCACCGACGCGCGGACGCGGACGCCGGGGAAGCGGACCCGGAGGACGCGGGCGATGAAGGGCGAGGTCGTCGTGACGACGTCCGGGAAGAGCCCCTCGGCGTCCATCTCGCGCAGGACGCGCGAGACGAAGTCCGCGAGCTCGGGCGAAATCGCCTCGTCGCCGTAGCAGTTCGCGTTGAAGAGCGTGTCGAGACGCAGGCCGTTCTCCCGGGCCCACCTCAGGTCGTCGAGAAGCCGCTGGCGTACCTCGGGCGTGAACTCGGGCGCCGGGCGGCAGGAGAGGACGCCCGGCCACGCGAAGAAGACCTCGGCGATGCGGGGCAGGAAAGGCGCGCACGCCTCGCGGAACGGGGCGTTGTAGAAATGGCCGACGGCCAGGTTTTTCAGCGGTGCGGGCATGGCGGGTGTCTTGCGACGGGCTCCATCATACACCGGAAACGCGCGAAAGTCACGCGCGGTTCGCCGGCGCGCGCGATTTTGGTTGAACCGGAGGGGGAAGGCGTGGATAATAGGGGGCCGACACCCCGCCACGCCCCTTTCCCCATGTCCAAGTTCGTCATCGAAGGCGGCCGGCCGTTGCACGGCCGCCACGCCACGCCCGGCAACAAGAACGCCGCGCTGCCGATGCTCGCCGCGTCGCTGCTCGCGAGCAATCCCGTCCGCATCCGGAACCTTCCGCTCATCCGCGACGTCGTCGCGATGCTCAACCTGATCGGCATGACCGGCGCCCGCGTCTCGCTCGACCGCGAGGCGCACGAGGTCGAAATCGACCCGGCCGGCCTCTGCAACGCGAAACTCCCGCCCGAAGTCTGCGCGCGCATCCGCACGTCGATTCTCTTCGCGGGCCCTCTGCTGGCGCGCCTGCGCCACGCGGAGATCCCGCCGCCGGGCGGCGACGCGATCGGGCGCCGCCCGCTCGACGCGCACTTCGCCGGCCTGCGCGCGCTCGGCGCGTCGGTCGACGTGTCGTCCGGCGCCTACGTCTTCGACGCGCCCGGCGGCCTGCGCGCCGTGCCGCACCTCGTGCTCGAAGAGGCGTCCGTCACGGCCTCCGAGAACATCGTCATGGCGGCGGTCCTGGCGAAGGGGACGACGGAGCTGTTCAACGTCGCGTGCGAGCCGCACGTGCAGAACCTCTGCCGCATGCTCCAGGACATGGGCGCGGACATTTCCGGCGTCGGCACGAACCGCCTCCTGATCCGCGGCGTGGAGAGCCTGCGCGGGACGGTCGCGACGGTCTGGCCCGACGCGATCGAGACGGCGAGCTACCTCGCCGCCGCCGCCGCGACGGGCGGCTCGATCGAAATCGGTCCGACGCTGGAGGAGGACTTCGAGGTGCTGCGCCGCCCGTTCGCGCGCTTCGGGGTGGAATGGACGCGCGACCCGGACACGGGCCTGCTCCGCTACGGCGGCGCGCCCGAGGGCGGCCTGCGCGTGCAGACCGAGACGCCCGGGCAGATCCCGAAGGTCGAGGACGGCATCTGGCCCGCCGTCCCGTCGGACGTGCTCTCGGCGCTGATCGTCCTCGCGACGCAGGCCGACGGCCTGGTGCTCTTCTTCGAGAAGATGTTCGAGAGCCGCCTCTACTTCGTCGACCGCCTGATCGACATGGGCGCCTCGATCGTCCACTGCGACCCGCACCGCATCGTCGTGCGCGGCCCGACGCGCCTGCAGGCCTCGCACCTGCACTCGCCCGACATCCGCGCCGGCATGGCGATGGTGATCGCCGGCCTCTGCGCCGAGGGAACGACCGTGATCGACAACGCCGAGAGCGTCGACCGCGGCTACGAGGACCTCGAAGCGAAGCTCCGCGCCCTCGGCGCGGAAATCCGGCGGGAGAACTGAGGTGCGCGGCGGGGCGGGCGCGGCGTCCGCCGCCCGCGCATGGAGAACGCAGATCGCTTTGCGATACGCGGTTTCCGCGAAATGCTTTTGCGCCTTCGACGCCCGCTTCGCGGGCTTCGGCGCGAAAAGCATTTCGCGAACGTGGTGACCATGCGGGATTGCGTGAATCCGTCGCGCCGTAGTCGACGCGAAGCGGCGGCGTCGCAGGCGCACGGATTCACGCAAGGATTCTGCGTGGCGCATAGCGCCCTGCGTTCTGTTGCGGGTGTGCGATCACGGAAAGTCCATCGGACGTTTTCCCTTGCAACGCAGAGAGGTATTCGCTAGGATTCAAGCCGCTTTGAGTCATGGAGGATGACATGCCGGATATCTACGAGAAAACCGACCCAAGCGTCCGTTTCGAGGCCGATGGCGTGAAGGCGGCTGCTTTTTCCGCCGTCACCGCTCAGCCCGCGCCGCGCAAGTTGGGAGACTGGAAGGGCTTCGTTCGAATCGCGTCCGACTTCGACGAATGGCCGGACGATCTGGCGGAAGCCTTCGGCATGCGCGGGGAGGCCCGGCGGTGAGTTCGGTTCGTTTCCGCCGGTCCCGTTTTGAACCTTCGGGGCCGAGACCGTTCCTCATGCTCCTTGTTTCGCTCGTCGCGTTGGGCGTCCTGATCATGGTCGCGGACGCGACGGCGGCGCGGCGCCGGCCGGCGGAAGCGGAGGAGCCGCCGC
>JAFPUX010000446.1 GCA_017413145.1 Kiritimatiellia bacterium
GTAGATGGCGACGGCGCCGCTGCCGTCCGCGTTGATCGCGAAGGACGTGCTGCGTTCCGGCTCGACCAGGCCGTCCGCGTCCGCGGGCAGCAGGACGAACCCCTCGGGCGCGGCGAGCGAGTTCGTGTCGCCGTAGCCGTACAGGTAGACGGTGGCGGCGTTCGTTCCGCACGCGAGCGTCCAGACGTCCATCGGGAAGTCGAATCCGCGGACGAAGGTCGAGCCCTGGCGGCGGGCCTTGACCTCCGCCCCGTCCGCGCCGCGCAGGCGCGCCAGATAGCGGTATTCGCCGCCGACGGTGGTGGTGCAGACCGGATCGGCGGCGTCGAAGCCGAAGCGGGCGAGCGCCGGCGTCGCCGCGAGGGCGAGGAGGGGAAGGAGGATGGAGAGGCGTTTCATGGCAAAAGTCAGTGGTTGGTGGTTAGTGGTTGGTGGCGGGGTTGGGGAATGTTCACAAATCTCAAATGATCATCATTGTTCACAAATGGCAAATTGCAAATCTCACTCCGCGGACTCCGCGGACTTCGCGTGAGAGGCGGGCGCGGCGGGCGCGTTCGTGGCGGGGAGCGGGACGGTCGGGATCGTCACCAGATTCGCGATGAGTTTCTCCGTGACAAGATCGAAAAATGCAGAGTCCACGGTCGTGCGTTCGCGGACGGTTTGCGTCCACCCGGAGCCGGATGCGTTTTTGGCGTTTAGGACGAGCGTTCTGTCCGCCAGAAAGTTCGCCGTAAATTCCGGCGAAGAAACGGTCAGCGGGCCCGGGGCGTAGGTCAGGAAGGAAACGGTTCCGCCCTTTCCGAGACCGGCAATCCAATCGCGGATCAGGGAGTTCTCTTCGGGAGACAAAGCAAACGGCGTCAAAGAACCGGCTTCTCCATTCCCGAACGCGAACCGTAGCGCAGACGGATCGACGGCTTGGATAGCCGGTCTGTCGGCAGCGCACCCCCAGATCGATCCGGCGGCGATGGCGACGGCGGCGAGGGCGAAGAGGGGGAGGAGGAGGAGGGCGGGTTTCATGGCTTTGCGGACGTGGCGGGGTGTGCGGGATTGTTCACAAATCGCAATTGTTCAAAAATCACAAAGCCAAATTCAATTCTCCGCGTTCTCCGCGTTCTCTGCGTGAGATTCATCCGCGGCGGGCGCGTTCGTGGCGGGGTTCGATGACAGAATGGCGTTTGTTCCGACAGGCATTTCTCTTGAGGAAGCCGCCAAGAACGCTTCTCGTGCTTTAAGTTCCTGGTAAACCCACTCTGACGCATTGTTGATGGCGTTTCTGTCTGGCGCAAAGGACTCGGTATGATTGGCAAGCCAGTCGTCAAAACCGGAAAAACAAGCAGTTGCGGAACGCATGTAGCAAGCATAGCCCGACTTGAATCCAGAATTGTCCCTTTCCAGAGTAACCACAACGAGCCCTTCATCCGCTCTTGTCGTCTTGTTCGATGCATTCAAGGTATTGAACAATGCGTCAACGATTGCTTTGCTTTCCGGAAAATGATCGATGGATTCCGGAATCGTTGTAGTTGGGATGTTGTTGGCAAGGAATGTAAACCGAAGAGAAGAAAGCCGCGAAGGAAAAACGGGCAATTCCCCCAAAAAGAATCGTGTTTCATCGATGACATCATCAACATAAATTGCTCGTGAGATAAATGCAGGCGGCCAAAGCGCCATCCACCATTCGGGGCCCTTTGAAGCAGTGACGATTCTTAGCTTGAACGGAACAACAGAACCATCGTTTCCACAGAGAATGATTTTTCCGGAATCGTCTTTCGACACCAGCACTGCGTTCGTGGCGGGGTCTTCAGCCCGCGCCGGCGCGGCGGCGAGCGCGAGGAAGGGGAGGAGGGCGAGGCGTTTCATGGCGTGGCGGGTGCTAGGGCGTGGCGGGGTGTGCGGGCTCATTCATCGATTTCGTCGTCATCGTCATCGTCGTCCTCGTCGAAATCCTCGTCGTCAAAGTCCTCGTCCTCGTCCCCGTCCTCGTCCTCGTCCCCGTCGCCGAGGTCTTCGTCGTCGGAGTCCGGATCGTCGCAGTCTTCCCAATCCTCGTCCTCGTCGTCGGGCTTGTAGGCGGGCGGCTGGGACGGGACTCCGCCGACTTCGAAGACGGCCGGGGCCTTTCCGTCCCGGGTCCGGAATGCATTGGCGACCATCGTCACGTTCTTCGCGGCGATGCGGACGGTGGCGAGCTTCGGGCAGTTCGCGAAGGCCGAACTTCCGATGTTCGTCACGCCCGCGCCGATGACGACGGTTTCGAGATCGGGGCATTCCGTGAATGCGCTGAAGTCGATGTTGCGGACGGAATCCGGCAG
Organism: Kiritimatiellia bacterium; assembly: GCA_017413145.1. Lineage (GTDB taxonomy): Bacteria > Verrucomicrobiota > Kiritimatiellia > RFP12 > UBA3636 > UBA3636. The sequence continues at coordinate 2,313 of JAFPUX010000446.1, forward strand.
GACGACCTCCCGCAGGCCGGGGGTGCGGGAGAAACAGGCGTAGCCGATGCTTTCGACGCCGTCCGGCACGACGAGGCGCGGGTCCGCCGCGGGAACTTCGCGGATCGCGCCCGGGCCGATCGCCGTCACGCCGGGCGGGATGGACGGGCCGGTCGGGACGGGGGCGAAGACGAGCGTCTTGCCGTCGGCGCTGCAGAGCGCGCCGTCCACGAGCTTGAAGTGCGGGTTGGCCGGGTCGAGCCGGAGCCGCAGGCGGGGGGCGGCGGCCGGGAACGACCAGCCGTTCGCCCACGACAGCGCGGGGCCGAGCTCGATCGATTCAAGCGCGTCGCATCCGTAAAACGGGTCGACGAGCCGTTCGACGCCGGATCCGAGAACGACGTTCGTCAGCGACGTGCAGCCGGAAAAGGCCATGCCGACGTCGCGCACGGACGCGGGCGGGGCGACGGAACGCAAGGCGCGGCAGTCCTTGAACGCCGCGTAGCCGATTTCCACGACGGGCCGGCCGCCGAGCGTTTCCGGGATTTCCAGCGTCTCGCGCGAGCGGCCCGGGGAAAGGTCGTTCCGGATCGTCGCCTCGCCCTTGCGGATCTCGAACTCGACGGCGAGCTCCGCGTTCGTGTGGACGCCGGCCGGGAGGATTCCGCGCGCGAGCTCGTCGGCCGCAGCGCGGACGTCCTCGTCCGCGAGACAGGCGCGGCAGCGTCTCCCCAGGGCCGTGACGGCCGCATGGAACGCCGTGTTGGACGGGGCGGCCGCGGCGTGCAGAGCTTCGAGTTCGGCGGCGATTTTCCCGATCCGGTGCGCCGTGTCCGCTCCCGAGACGTCGTAGGGGCTGTAGAGCCGCTTCGTGGCGGCCAGCAGTTCCCGGACCTTCGGTGTCTTGACGGCGGAGAGGACGGTGTCGCACTGCCGCCGCCACGCCGGATCGGCCGCGAAACGGTCGAGGCGCAGGATGTAGTTGTCGGTGTCCAGCTCGTCGAACCAGGCGCCGCGGTCGTGCTCTTCGAAATCGGGATCGTAGCGGACCAGGACGGACGCCCGGTCGAGCCACTGCGTGGCGCACGAAAGGGAGAACTCGAACAAACCCGAACCGCACGGGTCGGCGGCCATCCGCGTATGTGCGGCCGTGAAGGGATAGGATTCGGGATCCGGGCCCGGCCCTTTTTCGTTCGCGAGGATGAACAGCGCCTCGACGAACGTCGCGCCGTCGATCGTGCGGGGGACGGCGATGGTGAACTCGAACGTGTCCGGCGTCGGGTCGTCGTCGTATCCCAACTCGTAACGTTGGGTCCGCGTCCAGATGCCGTAGCGTTCCTCGTTTTTGGGCGTGACGGCGATGTCCCGTCCTGAACCGCCGTAGGTTTCGGCGGCCGCCGGCACGGCGGCAAGGGCGAGGAGGGGGAGGAGGAGGGCGAGTTTCTTCATTGCGGGCGGGGGCGGGGTCGATGCTGAATGATGAATGCTGAATGATGAATGCGGCGGGGCGGAGGGGTGCTATGGTGTGGCGGGGTCTGCGGGCGGCGCAAGAAGGGAGGCGATGTCCACCAAGGCGTCGAAATAGTCGTTCGCCTTCACGACCGGCAGAAGCCGACCGTCGTAGACGAGCGCCGTCCGGACGGATTTCCCCTTCGGAATCGAAAGACGGGAGACTTTTCCGGCGACTTCCCGCTCGGCCTCTTCGCCAATCGTGTCCTTGCGCTTGATCTCGACGACGAAGACCGCCTTGCGGGTCTGCAGCAGCAGGTCGATCTGGCAGCCGCCGGTCCGCGAGTCCGTCTTGCGGAACGGCGACGCGGAGAGGACCGGGACGCGTTCCAGGTGGAGCGCCGGCAGGAGCTGCGGCACGTTGTTCAGGACCAGGCTCTCGAACTGGAGCCCCATCACCGCGTTCCAGTCGGGCAGGCCCTCCAGGGAGATACCGTCGAATCCTCCGCGCCGGATCTGGTCCTCGTTGGGCTGGATGTATTTCAGGTAGAAGCGCGTGTAGTTGTCCCGCAGCCGGTACCGGTCGACGCGGGCCGAACGTCCGGTCTCCGGGTTCAGGCCGCTTTCGCGCGCGACGAATCCGGCGAGTTCCAGGTCCTTCAGGTTGCGGTCCAGGGTCCCCCCGCGCGGGATGCGGAGCGCGACCGCCAGTTCGGCGCAGGATTTCGGCCCGCTGGCGAGCGCCTCCAGTACGGCCTTCTTCACCGCCGTCGACGGGCCGAACACGGAGTTGAAGATTTCGCGGAAATCCGAAAACAGCTGTCCGTCCGTCCGGAAGCAGAGCCGGCGGATGTTTTCCTCGGCGGAGAGGGCGGGGTTGACGTCCTCGAGATACTTGGGGACGCCGCCCGTCACGGCGAGAACGTTCGTGATTTCGCGCGTCGCCAGCCGTCCGGCCCGCGCTCCCCAGAACTTCGCCGCGTCGGCGGGCGGGAGCTCCCCCACGACGAGGTCCCGCGAGATGCGGCCGAAGTAGGCCGTCGAATTGACGATGTTTTCGGCGATCCAGCTCGATACGCTGCCGCAAAGCACGAA
>JAFPUX010000447.1 GCA_017413145.1 Kiritimatiellia bacterium
CCCACCTCTGACCTCACACCTCTCACCTCTCACCACTAACCTCAAACCACTAACCTCTAACCTCTAACCAAAAGGAGAACGGACCATGTCCACCGAAATCACCATCCGCCACGTCAAACTCAGCGTCGCGCTCCAGAACGCCGCGCAGAAGAAGGCCGACAAGCTCGCCGCCGACTACCCCGCCGTCGAGCACGTCCGCATCGTCTTCGACGAAGAAGGCCACAAGTACGCCGTTTCGCTCGCCGTCCAGGGCGGCCAGCGGACCACGGTCGACGCGTCCGCCAAGGACGCGGACGCCACCGCCGCGCTCAACGCCGTCTTCGACAAGGCCAACGCCCAGCTGCGCCGCGCCTCCAAGAAGCGCCAGGAAGTCCGCAAGTAGGCGGACGGAAGGAAACTCCCGTGACCATCGAAAAGGAAGTCACGCTCGTCAACAAGTACGGCATGCACGTGCGCCCCGCCGGGGCGCTCGCCAAACTGTGCCAGAAGTACTCGTCCGAGATCACGTTCGAGAACGCCGGCAACAAGGTGTCCGGCAAGAGCGTCCTCGGGCTCATGACGCTCGAGGCGCCCGTCGGAACGGTCCTCAAAGTCGTCGCCGACGGCGACGACGCGGACCTCGCCGTCGCGGAAATCGAGGAGCTCGTCAAAAACCACTTCGGCATCGCCGACGAATAGGAATCGCCCATGAAGAAGATTCTCGCCATCTGCGCCCTCGCGGCGCTCGCCGCCGGCTGTTCGACGCACGTCCGCATCCGAACCGAGCCCGAGGGCGGCGTCATCCGCTACCGCGGCGAGGGTCGCGCGAACTTCCGCTGGAAGTACGCCTACCCCTCCACGACGAAGACCGAGTTCGACACGCGCTACGGCCGCATCACGACCTACGCGCGCTGGCCGGACGGCTCGGAGTCCGAGAAGGTATCCGTCCCGCTGTCGTCGTTCCGGGACCCGCCCGAGATCGTCCTGCGGCCGGCCCCCGCGAAGAGGTAGCCGCATGGCCGCCTCGAAGGCCGTCGCGCTCCTCCAGTACGTCCCGCTGCGCCTCGTGGTGGGGCTCTTGGACCTGCTCCCCGTCCGCGCGGCCCTCGCGTTCGCGCGCGGCGCCGGCGCGCTCGCGTGGGCGCTTCTGCCCGGCCGCCGCCGCGTCGCGGTCGCCAACGTGAAGCTCGCGGGCGTCGCGAAGGACGACGCGGACGCGCGCCGCATCGCGCGCGCTTCGTTCGACAGCTTCGCGATGCTCGCCGTCGAGTCGCTCAAGGCGTCGAAGCTGATCACGCCGGACACGGCGGAGCGCTATGCCGAGTTCGTCGCCCCGCCCGAGACGTTCGCCCTTTTCCGCGACCCCGGGCAGCCGATCATCCTCGGCTCGGCGCACGTCGGAAACTGGGAGCTCTCGGGGCACATCGCCTCGTTCTTCAAGCCCCTCGTCGCCGTCGCGCGCAACCTCGACAACCCCTACGCGCAGCGCTTCATGAAGAAGCGCAACCCGCGCCGCCGGATCGAAATCGTCGCCAAGCACAGCCAGGACCGCATGGCCCTGCTGCGCCCGCTCCGTTCCGGCAAGCTCCTCGGACTCATCTGCGACCAGCACGCCGCGAGCCACGGCGTCATGGTCCCCTTCTTCGGACATCCCGCCTCCACCGTCACATCGCCCGCGCGCCTCGCGCTCGCGACCGGCGTGCCGGTCGTCTGCGGCTTCTGCGTCCGTACCGGCCCCATGAAGTTCCGCATGGAGGGCACCGCCCCCATCTGGCCCAAGCCCACCGGCGACCGCGACGCGGACGTCGTCGCCCTCACGACGGAAATCAACCGCCGCATCGAGGACATCGTCCGCCGCTACCCGGAGCAGTACCTCTGGTCGCACCGCCGCTGGCGCAAGCCGCGCGCGGCTCCGGCCGAAAGCCCGGCGACCGCCTCGCCGAGCGCCCCGGCCGGCGCCTGATTCCCCGCTCCGCTACGGACGGTCCTCGGATTTCACGTTGGCGTTCGTCCACGGCATGTGGCGGTACTCGCGGACGTCCGGAAGGTCCAGCGACATCCGGTCCCCGCGCCCGGCATCGGCCGGACGCCCAACGCGGACGCCCCGCCCCGCTAAAGTTTCGCGGGCGCGGTCGATCGCCGCCGCGTCCTCGCGCCGCCGCAGCCTCCGCGCATGCCGGACCGCCAGCGGCCAGCCGACGAACAGGATCGCGACGGCCGTCCCGCAGAGGATGCGCATCCCGACGTCCGTCATCCACGGGAGTTCGGCCTCGAACCACACGGCGAAGTAGCCGGTCGCGAACAGGACGGCCAGCACCGCCGTCGCGACGGTAATCCCTGCCATGACCGGATTCCGCCGCCGCGCCGGCCGTGTGCTTCCGGACTTCCCGTTGTGGTCCAGTTCGTCCATGCCTTGTGTAGACTGTTGAGTGCTTCCGGATATCCCGTTGTGCGCCATTTCGCCATGCCCCGCGTAGACTATCGCAAACCTTTCATTCCGTCAACCCACGCTTCAATCCCGCCGTGGAAAAATTTACTTGCATTCCCGCCCGCTTTCCCCTAGACTTCCATCCTGTCACTCCAGCTTCCGTCCCCGTTTTCCGCCATGAGCCGTCCGGCCTACACCGATCCCGTTTCTTGTTTCCTGATCGCTTTCGTGCCCTACCTGGCCGCGGCGGCCGGCGCCGCCTTCTTCGTCTGCCTGGCCGCGGCGGCCGCGGGCGAAGGCTGGAAGGCCGCCCGCCGGGCCATCGACCGGCGCACGGCGGGGCTTGAGCGCGAATTCGCCCAACGCTGCACGGAGCGCCTGCGTTCCCTGCGCGGCGCCCCCCGATCCGTCTGGCGCAGGGCCCTGCGCGAACTGGCCCTGGAACGCGAGGCGCTCGAAGCGGAACGGGTCTGGCTTTCGGATTCGCCGTCCGCCGAAGCGCGGCGGGAGAAGGCCCGCGCCCGGCGGGATGCGGCTTGGCGCGTCTGGTTCGAAGCGCTGGCCAAGGAAGCCGGCGGAGCCGATTCGGCGCTCCTGGCGAGAAACCCGATCCGCCGGGGCGCGCCGATCCGTCGGCTCTGCGAACGAACGGTTCACGAAGCGCCGTCGCCGGCGGCCGTCCGGGAGCAATATGCCGCGGCGCGCGGACGCGGACGCGTGGAGGAAAAGATCAAGCTCGGCTCGATGCTTCTCGATGCGGAAGCGTCGGTGGACAGTTCGCTCGTGCGGGACGAAGGCGGGGAAATCGTCGGCCGCAAAGCGGGGTTGAAAGGCTGGATCGCGGACAACTGCCCAGGCCTGCTCAAGCACTACGGGGCGCTTCTGGGCTACCGGCGGCTGGCGGCGGCGTTCCGGGAGGAACATGGTCTCGCGGACCCGTGCCCGGCTTCACTCCTGCTTGCCGAAGAACCGGAGACGGAGAAGCAGCTGCCGCCAACGCAACGGGCGGCGATGCCGGCGGCGCGGCGAAGGGCACGCGATCGGTTGCGGGACTCCACGGCGGCAACGGTCAAGGCATTCGCCGCGGAACTGTCGAAACGGCGGACCGAACCGCGGGACCGGATGCGACGGCTCGCGTAGGCGGCGAAAACGAGGCCGGGCGAACGAGAGAACGTGAGCGGAAACAAAAATATTCCACGGTGGGATTGAAGTGCGCGATGGACGGGAACTGCGAGAAGACGGACGAGATGGGCGGGAACGGCGAGGAACAGGCGGGAACGGCGAGAGACGGGCGGGAACGGCGAGAGACGGGCGGGAACGGCGAGAGACGGGCGGGATGATTTGATTTTGCGGTCGGTCGCGTGGTAGAATCGGAAAGCATGAAAGGTTTCGACGCCAGGTTCCTCGAACGGTACCGCGAACGGCGGGCGGCGGACGCCGCGGGTACGCCGGTTCCCGCACCGCCGCCGCGCGCCCCGCACGCGCCGGTCCGCGCCGCCCTGCCCTTCCGTCCCGCCGGCGGCGCCGCGAAGGCCGTCCGCATCCTCGGCGTGGACACGTCGCTGCGCAGCACGGGCCTCGCCGTGATCGAGGTCGAAGGCGCGCGCATGGACTTCGTCGACTGCCGCCCGATCCGCAACCCGTCGCGCCTGACGCTGCCCGAATGCCTCGCCAACATCGCCGAGACGCTCGAGCGCTACATCGACGAGTTCAGGCCGGACGAGGTCGCGATGGAGGGCATCTTCTTCTGCAAGAACGCCCGTACCTCCCTCGTGCTCGGCCACGCGCGCGGCGTCGTCGTCGCGACGTGCGCGCGACGCAAGCTGCCGATGGCCGAATACCCGCCGGCGCGCGTCAAGCAGGCCGTGACCGGCACCGGCCGCGCGACGAAGGACCAGATGCAGCGCATGATGCAGCGCGTCTTCGGGCTGCCGGAGCTCCCGCAGGAGGATTCGGCGGACGCGCTCGCGATCGCGCTGGCGCATGCGCATTCGCGCCGCCTCGCCGCGCTGCGACGCTAACCGACCGGCCGGAACAGGCCGCTCGTCCACTCGCCCAGCGCGAGCGAGCGGACCTCGCGGAAACCCTGCGCTTCGTAGGCGGCGCGGACGTCCGCGTACTGCGTCCCGAGGATGCCGGAGAGCACCAGCGCGGCGCGCGGTCCGCGCACGACCGCCGCGGCGATGCGCGGCGCGGCGCGCACGAGCACCGGCGCGAGAATGTTCGCGACGACGGCGTCCGCGCGCGGGATCGGATCCTCCGTCACGTCGCACGCAGCGAAGGCGACGTCCGCGACGCCGTTCTCGCGCGCGTTCTCCGCAGAGACGCGCACGGCCGCTACGTCGTAGTCCACGCCCGTCACGGGCGCGTAGCCGAGCTTGCGCGCGGCGATCGAGAGGATGCCCGAGCCGCACCCGAGGTCCGCGAGCGAGCGCGGCGGCGCGGCGGGGTCCTCCTCCGCGAGTTCCTCGAGGAAGCGCAGGCACGCCTGCGTCGTTCCGTGCAGCCCCGTTCCGAAGCTCATGCCGGGTTCGATCGTCACGACCACGCCGTCCGGCCGGTCCGGTTCGCAGGGTTCCCACGGCGGGCGCACCGTCACGCGCGGCGAGACGCGGATCACGTGGAAAAAGCGCTTCCACGATTCCGCCCAGTCCTCGCGCGGAAGCGTCTCGAACGCGACCTCCCGGCCGCCCAGCCCTTCCGCGGCGGCCGCGGCGCGCATCGCCGCGGCCGTGCGCTCCAGCGCCGCGCGGTCGACCGCGTAGCAGTCGAGGAACGCGCGGCCCGTCTCCAGGTCCTGCCACGAACCGACCGGCGGATCGAGCCCCCACAGCGCGTCCAGGAGCGCGTCAAGCGATCCCTCCGGCACTTCCATGCGCGCCCGCAGCACGGGCGCCTCGGCATAGAGGTCCGAATCGATGGAGCTCATTTCTTCTGCAACATCCGGCGCAGGAACTGGAAAAAGCCGGCGCGGCGGCCGGCCGGGACGAGCGGCGCCTCGCGCAGGATCGCCAGCAGCGGACCGAGCAGCGGGCCGGTCGCGTCGAATGGCTCGTCCGCGAGGTCGCCCCACTGTCCCGCGCGCGTTTGTTCGAACGCGGGCGGAAGCGGATCGGAACCGTGCAGGACGCGCCGCCCGAGCGTCTCCGCCGCGGCCATCGGCCCCGGTTCGGGCCAGAAGACGGGACGCAGCGACGTGTCGCCGAGCAGCAGCTCCTCGGCGGGGAAGCGGCGCAACAGCGAGTCGACGACCTTCGCGCGGGAGAACATCCACTTGCCGACGCCCCACGCGAGGACCGGGAGCGCGTCCGCGCGGCGCGCGCGCTCCACGGCGTCCGCGGCGGGAATGCCGTCCGGGAACGTCTCGCGCGTCCCGAGCGCGAGAACCTCCACGCGCTCGGCGCAGGCGATCTGTCGGCCGGCGACGACGACGAGCGGCGCGCCGCCGCGCTCGTGCCGCAGCAGCAGCGCCGCGTCC
>JAFPUX010000448.1 GCA_017413145.1 Kiritimatiellia bacterium
GCCCCCCCGCCTTTCCGTTTCGTGCGTTCGCGGCGCGTGCGCCGCGTCCCGGACTAGAAGTCGTAGGAGACGCCGAACATGCCGATGGTCTTCACGTCGTAGCCCCAGGGCCCCTTGTCGAGGGCGTCGTGGTCCAGGCGGAAGATCCGCTGGATGCCGGCGTAGAAGCAGCCGACCGAGAGCTTGGCCGTGAGGTCCGAGCAGGCGAAGCCGGAGTCGGGGCGGTAGCCTTCTTCGTCGCGGTCGCGGCCGGAGTTGTCGACGTACCAGTAGTCGTTGTCGAGCGAGAACGCGACGTCCCAGCCGTTGACCTGGCCGAGGCCGATCTTGTAGCAGAGGTCGAACTGGTATTCGCACTTGTACTTGGAGGGGCCGGCGATGCGGTACTTGGCCTGGATGGCCGGCGTGAAGGATCCGCAGCCCTCGCCGAGGCCGATCTCGTAGCCGACCTTGGCGGTGAGCAGGTGGTCCGTCTCGCCGTGGAAGTTCGGGTAGTCGTACTCGAGGTAGCCGACGTCGAGCGTGAGGGCGTCGTCGATGTAGCCGCCGAGGTTGAAGGTCGCCGCGAGGTCGATCTCCTGGAAGCGGTCGGCGCGGGACTCTTCGTCGGCGCTGTAGTCCTCGAGGTCGATGTTGCCCCAGAATTCGAGGGTGACGGGAATCGCGACTTCGCCGACCTTGAGGCCGTAGACGTCGACGCAGGGCTGGGCGACCCAGCCGTCGTTGCAGGTGGCGCCGGTGGCGACGTAGGCGGACTTGAAATCGAGTCCGGCCCACACGTCCGCGGCCTGAACGGACGTCGCGGCGAGGGCCGCGGCGGCGATGGAGGAGGCGACGAGAGTTGACTTCATCGTGTGTTCCTTGGTGTTTTGTATGTGTGTTTGTGTGTGGTTGCCGCGCGGCGCGGCGCGGGGCCGTTTTGCGCTGTCGGCGGCATATCATGCGACAAATCGCGAAAAAAGGAAAGCGAAAAATCTCGCGTCGCGGCCGGGCGCTTGCGGCGGCGCGGCGGGATGTGGTAGACTCCGGCCGCATGAAAGCGACCGTCAAACCCGCGGTTTCCGCCGCCGCGCTGTTCGTCCTTCTCGCCGCCGCGCCGGCGCTTGCCGCGCCCCCGGCCTCCCGCGGGGGCGCGGGCGGCGAACCGGCGTGGAAGCCGCGGGACCCCGCCGCGGCGCCGGACCACAAGACGCCGTGGCACCTCTTCGGCGCGCCCGCCGAAGACACGTCCGCCGCGCAGCTCGCGCGCGCCCGCCGCTTCGAGTCCGAGAAGCGCTGGAGCGCCGCGATTTCCGCCTACCAGGCGCTCGTCCACAACTGGGGCTCGGGCCCCGAGGCGCCGGAAGCCCAGCTTTCGATCGGCCGCCTGCTGGAATACACCGGCGACTACGAGGAGGCGTTCAAGGAGTACCAGTACTACCTGGACCACTACGGCGCGGCCGGGACCGGTGAATTCGGCTACGCGGACGTCGTGGCCGCCCAGTTCGCCTGCGCGAACCAGCTCCGCACGCGCATTTCCTCGAGCCCGTGGTCGCCGTCCTACACGCTCGTTTCCTCGATGTTCCGCAAGATCGCCGAGAACGCGCCGGATTCCCCCCGCGCCGCGGAGAGCGTCTACCTCCAGGCGATGAGCCTCGAACTCGGCGGCGCGGACGACCTCGCGGTGCCGGTCTACGAGCGGCTCGTCGTGAAATACCCCTCGAACGACCTGGCCGTCTCCGCCCGCTACCGCGCCGCGTTCTGCCGTTCGCGGCTTTCCGAACGTTCGCCGAACGACGAACGCACGCTGTCCCACGCGCTCGCGGCCGTCCGTTCCGCGCTCGCCGCCGCGCCCGGTTCGCCGGACGCCGCGGCCGCCGCGGAACGCGAGCGCGAACTGTCCGCCCGCCAGACCGCGCAGGCGTTCGCGCGCGCCGAGTTCTACGACCGCGTCCGCCGCAAGCCCGAAGCCGCCGCGCTCGCGTACCGCCGTTTCCTCGAGCGCTTCCCCGACGCCGCCGAAGCGCCCCGCGCCCGCGAACGCCTCGCCGAAATCGAGGCCGCCCTTCCCACGCCGGCGCCGGCGGCGGACGCCGTCCCGGAGGCCGCTCCGTGAGCCTGCGTTCGTTCCTGCGCCGCAAGGACGTCGAGCTCTCCCTGCGCCGCTACGGCATCGACGCCCTCGGCGCGATGGCGCAGGGCCTGTTCTGCTCGCTCCTGGTCGGGACCATCCTCGACACGGCGGGAAAGCAGTTCGGCATTCCGTTCCTCGCCCGCACGGTCGCGACGGTCGCGGGGAAGGACTACACCGTCGGCGGCCTCGCGATGGCGATGAGCGGCCCCGCGATGGCGACGGCGATCGGCTGGGCGCTCAAGGCGCCGCCGCTCGTGCTCTTCTCGCTCGTCACGGTCGGCTTCGCGTCGAACGCGCTCGGCGGCGCGGGCGGCCCGCTCGCCGTTCTCTTCGTCGCGATCGCCGCGGCCGAATGCGGCAAGCTCGTCTCGAAGGAGACGAAGGTCGACATCCTCGTCACGCCGCTCGTCACGATCGGCGTCGGCCTCGCGCTCTCGGCGGCGCTCGCCCCGGCGCTCGGCCGCGCGGCGATGAAAGTCGGCGAGCTCGTCATGTGGGCGACGGACCTGCAGCCGTTCCTGATGGGCGTCGCCGTGTCGGTTCTCGTCGGCATGGCGCTCACGCTGCCGATCTCGTCCGCCGCGATCTGCGCGGCGCTGGGCCTCACGGGCCTCGCCGGCGGCGCGGCCGTGGCGGGGTGCTGCGCGCAGATGGTCGGCTTCGCGGCGATGTCGTTCCGCGAGAACGGCTGGGGCGGGCTCGTTTCGCAGGGTCTCGGCACGTCGATGCTGCAGATGGGCAACATCGTGCGCAACCCGCGGATCTGGATTCCGCCGACGCTCGCCGCGGCGGTCGGCGGCCCGGTCGCGACGTGCGTCTTCCGGCTCGAGATGAACGGCCCGGCCGTTTCCTCCGGCATGGGCACGTGCGGCCTCGTCGGCCCGATCGGCGTCTGGACCGGCTGGACGGCCCGCGGCGGCGGCACGGCGCTCGATTGGGTCGGCCTCGCGCTCGTGGCGCTCGTCCTGCCCGCGGTCCTTGCGCCGCTCGTCTGCGCCGCGTTGCGCCGCGCCGGCTGGATCAAGCCCGGCGACCTGGCGCTCTAGCGCGC
>JAFPUX010000449.1 GCA_017413145.1 Kiritimatiellia bacterium
AAGCGCGCCGCGAGCGCGGCGGCGTCGCGCCCCTCGCCGGCGAGCTTCACGCGGTTCGAGCCGAACGTGTTGGCGTGGACGTAGTCGCAACCCGCGCGGAAGTAGTCCGCGTGGATCGACTCGACCACGTCGGGATGCGAGAGGTTCCACTCTTCCGGCACGCCGCCGGGGAAGCCGCGCTCGATCAGGAGCGAACCGAAGCCGCCGTCGGCGAAGACGAGGCGGGAAGAGAGCAACTCGCGGATGCTCATGGGCAATTCTCCTTTGCCGGGCAAGTATGCCCGGCCACAGCACGGGTTGCTGCCAATTGGCTCTTGGGGGCAGCTTCCCCCTGTGCCGGGCAAATATGCCCGGCCACAGCACGATCTGCTACCGACTGTTTTTCGGGGGAAGCTTCCCCCGGTTGGATACTCGACTCATTTGCGTGCTGTGGCCCGGCATATTTGCCGGGCGGATTTGCGGGGGGCTCGCCCCCGCAAATCCTTTCTGCCAGCGCGTTGAGCACGAGGCACTGCTCGCGGGTGATAGGGCGTTTGTCGGCGTGGTGGGGCCACGGCGCGAGCAGGAGCAGGCGGCCGGCCGCGCACGCCTTGAACCAGGCCCCGGGCGGCTTCCAGCCCGGAGCGAAGCCGTTTTCGAGCAGCACGACGAGCGGCAGACCCTCGGTGAGCGCGGCGCGGGCGACCTCCTTTTCTCCGGGGCTGATGCACGGCGAGACGAGCACCGCGCCGTGGCGCGCGGCCGCGAGCCACTCCGCCTTCCGCGCGGCGAGTTCCTCAGGCGCGATGCTCCGGGAGCATTGAACCTGAAGGAGTTCGGGCCGCTCCACGAGAAACGGATTGCCGAGCGCCGCGCAGTCGGTTCCCCCGACCCGCAGATCGCGGATCGCGCGGAACAGGTCCGGATGCAGTCGGCGGAGCGCGAGTCGCCGGGGATTCTCGAGGACATAGCGGCGCATGTTCTCGAGCTGGCCGTCGCGGAACAGGATCGAGTCGTGGAAGCCGGGCTGCCAGACCGGGAAGCCCGCGCGGCTCGTGCAGCCCGCAGCGAAGCCGCGGAGAATCTGGCCGAGAGGCTTCTCCTGCGGTTCCCGCACGAAGATCACGCCGTGGAAATGGTCCGGCATGAGCTGGTGCTCCAGAACGGAGACGCCCGGCCACCGTGTGGGTATCTGCGACCAACAGTCCTCCACGATCCGTCCGGTTTCGCTCGGTTCGACGCGGGCGAACTCGGGCAACTGCGTGCCGTCCTGCGAAACCGGAATCACCAATTCGCCGAAAACCGGTCTGCGATCGCGCGTCACGAATGTCACGAGGTAGATGCACCGCGAGCGGTAGTCCCAGTGGAGGCAACGCTGGTGCATGCGGGGGAGCGCCGGGCAAGTATGCCCGGCCACAGCACGGGCTGCTACCGGTTGTTTTCCGCGGGCGGCTTGCCCCGGTGTCGGGCAAGTATGCCCGGCCACGGCACGGGCTGCTGGCGGTTGGCTTCCGGGGGAGGCCCGCCCCGGTGCCGGGCAAATATGCCCGGCCACGGCACGATCTGCTACCGGTTGTTTCCCGGGGGAAGCCGCCCCCGGTTGACCACCCGGTTCATTTACGTGCTGTGGCCCGGCATATTTGCCGGGCATCGGCGAGACACCGACGAAGGCCGTAACCGACTTCGTTGGGACCATCAGGTTGGCGCCGGTGAGGGTGATGCCGAGGCGACGGGTGGCGTCGAGCGCGGCGAGGAAGGCGGGCTGGACGGAGAGCGGCAGGTCGCCGTAGCCGGGCGAAAAGCGGTGGCGGAGTGCGCACCCCGCCACGGCGGGGTCTCGCGCGAGCTCCGCGACGACGTCCTCGCAGAGCGAGTCGGCGAGCTCGCCGGCCGCGGCCTGCAGCAGCGCGGCGTCGGCCATTTCGCCGACGGCCTCGCGGCCGCGCACGAGGCGGTCCACGCCCG
>JAFPUX010000450.1 GCA_017413145.1 Kiritimatiellia bacterium
GACCGGCCGCCCGTGCGGGCAGTACTTGACAGCGCCGGAGAGCACGGCCTCGGCGATACGGCGCCGCTCGGCCTCGCTCGTGTCCCAGCCGGCCTTGATGGCGGCCTTGCAGGCCACGGTGTGCAGCAGCTCGTCCCGCACGCTCGCGGCGTCGGGGGCCGTGCCGCGGCGCAGCTTCTCAAGCATCTCCTCCACGGCGGCCTGCGCGTCGGCGGCGAGCATGTCCGCCGGGACGGCGCGGATCACATAGTCCTGCGCGCCGTAGGGCTCGATCTCGAAGCCGAGCTCCGCCAGCAGCGCCCCGTGCTTCTCCAGCAGCTCCGCGTCCCCGGCCTCCGGCCGGAGCGGGACAGGCGTCAGCAGGGTCTGGGACATGACGGGGTGATCGAGGGCCTTGAGCCGGTCGAAATTCATGCGCTCGTGGGCGGCGTGCTTGTCGATCAGCAGCAGCGCGCCGCCGCTTTCGACGAGGATATAGGTCTTCATGGCCTCGCCGAGGATCTTATAGTCCGGGAGAGCCGGTTTTTCCACATTTTGAACAGCTTTTTCCACAGTCTCCACGTGAAAAACCGTCGAATCCTGCACTTTTTCTTCAAATTTTTCGATTTTCTGCGGCACCGGGGGCTCATCGCGCCCGTTTTCGGGCCAGAGCGGGGCGCGCAGCGCGGCGTTCGCGCCGGAAAAAACCGGGCGCGGAGCGGGCGCGGCGGCCGCGGGGCGGCCAGCGAACGCGCGAACACGCCGCGCGCCTGCAGCAGGCGGAGCGCCTCGCGTTCGTCCGGCGCCTCGACCGTGCCGCGCGCGTCCGCGCCGGCGGCCGTGTAGCCCTGGTAGGCGAAGAGCACGGCGCCCTAGCCCTCCAGGAGCTTGTATTCGACCGAATCGAGGAGCGCCTGCCAGGCGGCCTCGATGATGTTGGGGGAGACGCCGACCGTGCCCCAGCGTTTCTCGCCGTCGGTGCTCTCGATCAGCACGCGCGTCGTGGCGCCGGTGGCTTCGTTCGGGTCGAGGATGCGGACGCGGAAGTCGGTGAGCACGATCTTCGCGATCTCGGGGTAGAACGCGGCCAGGGCCTTGCGGAGGGCCTTGTCGAGCGCGTCGACCGGGCCGTTCACGCTCTCGGCGGCGGTGATCTCGGCGTGGTCGCCCACGCGGATCTTCACGGTCGCCTCGGAGAGGCACGGCTGGCCGCCGCCGCGCTTCTCGACGATCACGCGGAAGCCGTCCAGCACGAAGAACGGCTTGTGCTCGGAAAGCGCCTTGCGCACGAGGATGCGGAACGAGGCGTCCGCCGACTCGAACGTGTAGCCCTCGGCCTCGCGCGCCTTGAGCTCGGAGACGATCTTCTTCACGTCCTCCTTCGAGACGTCCGCCGCGCCGCTGCCGGCCTGCTTGAGGCGGTAGAGGACGTTGGACGCGCCGGAGAGTTCGGAGAGCACGACGTGGCGCTCGTTGCCGACGCTCTCGGGCGGGACGTGCTCGAACGTGGCGGGGTTGCGGCGCACGCCGGAGACGTGCGTGCCGGCCTTGTGGCTGAACGCGGCGTCGCCCACGTAGGGCGCGCGCGGGTCGGGACGCTGGTTCGCCAGGTCGTCCACCGCGCGGGAGAGCGTGCGCAGCGTGGCGAGCTTCTCGGGCGGGACCGCGGCGGCGCCGAGCTTGAGCTGGAGCGTCGGGATGAGCGTCGTGAGGTTCGCGTTGCCGGCGCGCTCGCCGTAGCCGTTCACGCAGCCCTGCACCATGCGGGCGCCGGCGCGGAACGCCTCGACGGAATTGGCGACCGCGAGGCCCGAATCGTTGTGGGCGTGGATGCCGAGCAAAACGGCGTCGCCGTTTTGCTCGGCGGTCTGATGGTCTGATGGTCTGATGGTCTGATGGTCTGAGAGTCCGACCGTTCGACCATTCGACCATCCGACCATTCGACCGTCAGACCCCGCGAGGGCTTCGCGGACCGCGGAGACGGCTGCGAAGACCTTGTGGGGGAGCGAGCCGCCGTTGGTGTCGCAGAGGACGAGCGCGGAGGCGCCGGCCTCGCGGGCGCGGCGCAGGACCGAGAGCGCGTAGTCCGGGTCGTCCTTGAAGCCGTCGAAGAAGTGTTCGGCGTCGAAGACGACTTCGCGGCCGTGGGCCTTGAGGAAGGAGACCGTCTCGGCGACCATGTCGAGGTTCTCCGAGAGGGTCGTGCGCAGGACCTCGCGGACGTGGAGCTTCCAGCACTTGCCGAAGATGGTCGTCACGGGCGTCTCGGCGCGCAGGAGCGCCTGGACGAACTCGTCGTCCTCCGTGCGGGCGCCCGCGCGGCGGGTCGTGCCGAACGCGGCGATCTTCACCTGCGAGAACTTCTCGCGCGCGACGTCGCGGAAGAACTGCATGTCGCGCTCGTTCGAGCCCGCGAAGCCGCCCTCGAGGTAGGGAACGCCGAATTCGTCGAGCAGGTGCGCGAGGCGGAGCTTGCCGGCGGGGGAAAACGTGATTCCGAGCGCCTGCGCGCCGTCGCGCAGCGTGGCGTCGTAGAAAACCGGTGGCGGGGTCCGCGTGTCGTTCATGGCGCGCATTCTAGCACACCGCGGCGGCGTGCGGCAAGCGCGCGGTTTTTTCCGCTTGCGTCGCACGGCCCGGCTGTGGTAGATTTCCCTCCGTCGCGGCGGCGCGCGCCGCGGAACGCGACATCCACTCCACAATAAACGAAAACATCCCCCCAAAAAAAGCCATGGCAGACGAAACAGCCTCCGCTTCCCTTCCTCCCAAAGCCCACGGCCTCGGCATTGCCGGCATGGTCCTCGGCATCGTCGGTCTCGTGTTCGCGTTCATCCCGTGCCTGAACATCGTCGGCATCGTTCTCGGCATCGTCGGCGTCATTCTCGCCGCCATCGGCCGCAAGAAGTCGCCGCAGGGCCACCAGGGCATGGCGACCGCCGGCGTCGTCTGCTCGATCCTCGCCATCGTCATCGGCGTGATCTGGTGGTACCGCCTGGCCAACGCCGTCAACGAAGGCGTCGGCGGCTTCGACGAGTTCGCCAAGCAGCTGCAGCAGGAAATGTAGAAAGAAATGCAGAACGGCAACGCCGAGTAGCCGTTCCGGTTCCTTTTGGAACCTTCGGTCCGCAGCGGCGCGGAACGGTCCGTAACGGACGGTTCCGCGCCGCCGCTTTTTCCGTCCGGCGGCATGGACAGCACGACTCCGCGACAACCGCGACAACCGGGAAAACCGGCGGCCGGCGCTCCGGAAGGAGGGTCGGGCTACCGCATTGCGTGCGTCGCGCTCTTGGGCGCGGCGGCGCTGGTCGGCCTCTACGCGGCGTTGACGCTGGCGGGCGTGCTGGAGAACCGCTGCTGGCTGGAGGCGACGACGGGGCGGCCGTGCATCGCGTGCGGTTGCACGCGCGACTTCGCCCTGCTGCTTTCGGGCCGGGCCCCGCGCTGGAATCCGGAGTCCGGCCTGTTCTTCGCGCTCGCCTGCGCGGAAATCCTCTGGCGCGTCGCTGGAACCGCGGTGCGGCGGATGCCCCGCGCCGCGATCGCGGCCGACGTCGCCGTCCACGTCGTCCTGATCGGCTGGCTTCTGTCGAAGAGCCTGGCGCGGATCGTCGGGGCGTGACCGGAGCCGCCCGCGGGAGCGGACGCGGCGCGGAAATTATACTTGTGTTTCAAACGAATGTGTGAATAATTTGACGCGCTTTTCCGCGCAACCCGGGACAGCCGGGGCGGGCGAACGACCCCGCCGCGAACCGTCAACGATTCATCCGATCCACCATGGAAAACAACGTCCGTTCCGCCGCGTCCGCCCTCGCCGCCGTCTCGGCGCTCGTCCTCGCCGGAACCGCCTCCGGCGCCGGTTTCGCCCTCTACGAGGGCTCCGCGCGCGGCAACGTCACCCCGGCCGGCCTCGCCGCGAAGGGCGGCGACGCGACCGCGCTCTACTTCAACCCCGCCGCGATCACCGGGACGCCCGGCACCCAGGTCGCCCTCGGCCTCACGGCGATCGTCCCGGCCGCGGACGTGAAGACGCGCAACCCCTACACGGGCGCCACGCAGCGCTCCTACGGCGACGGCAAGGTGTGGCCGATCCCGCACTTCTACGTCACGTCGCAGCTCGACGACGAGTTCTGGTTCGGCTTCGGCGTCGGCACGCGGTTCGGCCTCGGCGCCGAGTTCGAGGAGACGTGGCCCGGCCGCTACAGCTCCTACAAGGCCGAAATCCTCTCGTTCGACCTCATGCCGACGCTCGCCTGGAAGGCCACCGACCGCCTGAGCGTCGCCCTCGGCATCTCGATCCGCTACTTCGACATCGAGCTGGCGCAGAAGATCGACGCCGCGGGCATGAACGGCCTGCGCGCCTACAACGACCCGACGCCCTCGCCGTTCGACGTGGACCAGAACCTCCACGGCGACGACGTGAAGCCCGCGGTCGACCTGGGCCTGACCTGGAAGGCGACCGACACGTTCACGGTCGGCGCGGCGTACCACAGCCGGATCAAGTTCAAGGTCGAAGGCGACGCCAAGTGGAAGAAGCCCGCCGCCGTCCAGGCGACGGCGCCGATGGCCTTCAACGACATGGATTTCCACGCCTACAACTACAACCCCGACGCGTTCACGCTCGCCTTCGCGTGGGACGCGGACGAGAAGCTGACGCTCTCCGCGGGCGCGACCTACACGACCTGGAGTCTCTACGACGACCTGCAGATCGACCTGCACGGCCAGATGCTCCCCGGCGTATCCAAGCTGGAGTCCGACAAGAAGTGGCACGACACGTGGCGCCTTTCCTTCGGCGGCGACTACAAGGTCTCCGACGCGTGGACGCTCCGCGCCGGCTACACCTGGGACCAGTCCCCGATCAACGGCAAGCACGTCGACTACCTCGTCCCGGGCGACAACCGCCACATCCTCGCGGTCGGCGCCGGTTGGACGGGCGGCGCGTGGACGGTCGAAGCCTCGTACTTCTACGAAATCGTGGACGACTACGACGTGGACGGCCGCCCGCGCAACGGCGTCTACGACGGCAAGTTCTGCGGCGCGGACGCGCACGCGGTCGCGCTGACGGTCGGCCGCTCGTTCTAGGAGGCCGCCGGATTTCCCGGAGCGGCCGTCCGACCGGACGGCCGCTCCCGTTTTCCGGCCTCGATTTAGCCGCTTGCGGGCGGGCGCGCGTTTTGCTAGCATAGGCGGCGCAACAGACACCCGCCCCCTTTCCCCGTTCCAGGAGCGTCCCGCCATGTCCCTCGGAGACACGCTTCGCGCCGCGCGCGAACAAGCCGGCCTTTCGGTCGACGACATCATGCACGCCACCCAGATGACCCGCGACCAGGTCGTCGGGTTGGAGTCGGACGACTACCACGCCTTTTCCGCCCCCGTCTACACGAAGGGCTTCATCAAGCTGTTCGCGCGCGCCGTCGGGCTGTCCGCGCAGCCGCTCGTCGCGGAATACCTCGCCAATCCGAACGGAACGGAGCGGAACGATCCCGCGCACGAGATGCCGGTCGTCGCGCTCGAAACGACGAACGCCGAGAGCGGCGCGTTCGTGAGCGTCCGGCCCCCGATGCCGCACGCCGCGCCGGCGCCGGCGTCCGCGCCCGCGGAGAAGAAGGTCGTCGCCGCGGCCGCTCCCGTCGC
>JAFPUX010000056.1 GCA_017413145.1 Kiritimatiellia bacterium
GCCGAAGCCCGTCTGCAGGGGTGGTTCACGACCAGAGTGCAACAATACCTGGCCTCTCATGGCCGGCGCATCATTGGATGGGATGAACTGCTGGGATGTGACGTGGATACCACAGCCACCATCATGTCGTGGACAGGCGCTGAGCCCGGTGCCCGTGGTGCCATGCTGGGCCACGACGTGATTATGACTCCCAACACACCCATGTATTTTGACCACTATCAGACCCGCAGCTACTGGAACGAGCCGACCGCCTTCGGCGGGTGCGCCACATTGAAGATGGTCTACGACTTCGAGCCTGTCGCCCCTGACCTTCCTGCCGAGAAACGTCATCACATCCTGGGTGCCCAAGCCAACGTGTGGACCGAATACATCACCTGTGAACCGCAAATCCAGTATCAGATTCTGCCTCGCATGGCAGCATTGGCCGAGTTGCAATGGCTGCAACCCGAGTTGAAAGATTATCAAGACTTTAAGGCCCGCCTGCCACGATTAGTCAACCTCTACAGGCACTACGGCTGGACCTATCGCTCCAAGAGTCTCATTCTTGAGGATGAGGACAAACCCGAAAAATAAGCCGAAATGATGACATGATTTCATAACCAATATTGTCTAACTCTTAAAAATCAGTGAAGCATGAAAAAAAGATTATTACTGCTGTTGATGGCGATCGGCGCCGTCGGCGCGGCACTTGCCGAGGAAGCGCACGAGGTCCGCCCCGCGGACGGCGCGCCAGTCCGGCTCGCCGCCGCCGGGCCTCAGGAACGCCGCGAACGCGGCCAGGTCGTTCGCGTAGGCCGCGCGGGTGCGGGGGGACAGGCCCCGCTCGTAGGCGAGGAAGCCGAGGAAGGACCGGACCGCGTCACTCGGCACGGCATTCGGGCGGCAGCCGGTCGCGCGCCGTCGCGTCCGCCGGGAAGGTCGGCGTGTCGAAGCCGGCCCGCGCGATGGCGTCCTCGAGGTTGCGGACGCCGACCTTCATCGAATCGTAGCGCACCGTGAGGTCGCCGGTCGCGAAGTCGACCTTCTCGATGCGGAGGCACATCTCCGGGTCGTTCCGGTCGTTCGTGTAGCGCGAGTCGGGCAGCCGCGCGAGCGCCTTGGCGATCTGGTTGCTGCACGCCTCGTTGCGGAGGCCCGGCACGCGAATCACGGTCGTGCGGACGTCGCGCACGCGGCAGCCCGCGGCCGCGGCCGCGGCGAGGAGCAGGACGGGAAGGATGCGTTTCATGGCGGCCGATTATAGCCGTCCCCCGCGCCGGTTGCAAGCGCCGCGGGGCGGTGGTAGAATCGCTTTCCCATGAAAACCCCCGTTCCCGCCTACAAAGACCCCCGCAAACCCGTCGAAACCCGCGTCCGCGACCTGCTCCGCCGCATGACGGTCGAGGAGAAGGCGGCGCAGCTCATGCAGCGCACGATCGGCCGCGACACGAACCCGAACAACGTCGGGCCCGACCATCCGTTCGACCCGCTCGTCGGCTCGATCCTCTCCACCTACGTCGGCACCGCCGCGCGCAACGCGTTCCAGCGCATCGCCGTGGAGGAGACGCGCCTCGGCATCCCGATCGTCTGGGCCTACGACGTCGTCCACGGCTGGCGCACCGCGTTCCCCGTCCCGCTCGCGCAGGCCTGCTCGTTCGATCCGTCGCTCACGGAGGCGGGCTGTCGCGTCGCCGCGGAGGAATGCCACGCCGACGGCGGCATCGACTGGACGTTCGCACCGATGGTCGAGGTCGGCCACGACCCGCGCTGGGGCCGCAACGTCGAGGGCTACGGCGAGGATCCGTTCACGGCCTCGCGCTTCGCGGCGGCCGCGGTCCGCGGCTACCAGGGCCGGCGCCGCGCCGACCTGAAGAAGCACGGCCGCATCGCGGCGTGCCTCAAGCACTTCGTCGGCTACTCGGCGAGCGAGGGCGGGCGCGACTACTCCTACACCGACGTCTCGCCGCGCGCGTTGCGCGAGTGGTACCTGCCGCCGTTCGAGGCCGGCGTCCGCGCCGGCGCACGCACCGTGATGAGCTCGTTCAACTGCATCGCCGGCACGCCGTGCGTCGCGAACGAAGGACTCCTCTCGGACACGCTCCGCGGCGAATGGGGCTTCGACGGCTTCGTCGTTTCCGACTGGGGCGCCGTCTCGCAGCTGCGCATCCAGCGCTTTTCGTCCGACCCCGCCGTCCAGACGCTCGCCGCGCTCGGCGCCGGCAACGACATGGACATGGCGGACGACGTCTACCGCAACATCCCCGCGCTCGTCCGCGCCGGCAGTCTCCCGATGCGCGTCGTCGACCGCGCCGTGGCGCGCGTCCTGCGCGTGAAGTTCGAGCTCGGGCTCTTCGAGCACCCCTACGTCCCCGAGCGCCCGATCGAAGCAACCTGCCGTCGCCCCGAATCCCTCGACCTCGCCGCCCGTTGCGCCCGCGAGTGCGCGGTGCTGCTCAAGAACGACCCGCCGGGCACCCGGAACTCGTCACTCGTCACTCGTCGCTCGTCACTCGGCGCGAAGTCGCCGATCCTTCCCCTCGACCCGCGCAAGATCAGGCGCCTCGCGCTCGTCGGCCCGGCGGCGGACGACTGCCCCGCGCTCGTCGGCACGTGGGCGGGACTGTGCGCGAAGAACCACGAGGAGGTGCCCTCGCTCCTCGACGAGGCGCCGCGCTTCTTCCCGAAGGCGAAGATCGACTACGCCCCCGGCTGCCTCCCCGGCCCCGGCCGCCGCGCGACCGTGGACTTCGTCCCCGGCTGCCCGCTCGACCCGGACGTGAAGCCGGACCGCGCCGCGATCGCGAAGGCGGTCCGCGCGGCGCGCGCCGCGGACGTCGTCGTGGTCGCCCTCGGCGAACCCGGCTGGTTCTCCGGCGAGAACAAGTCGCGCCGCGACATCCGCCTCGCGCCCGCGCAGGAGGCGCTCGTCGACGCCCTCGCCGCGACGGGCAAGCCGCTCGTCGGCCTCGTCGCCGCGGGCCGTCCGCTCGCGTTCCGGGAAACCGCCGCGAAGCTCGACGCGATCCTCTACCTCTGGCAGGGCGGCTCCCGCGCGGCGCAGGCCGCCTGGGAGCTCGTCACCGGCGCGGCCAACCCCTCCGGCCGCCTCGCGATGACCTTCCCGCGCGCCGTCGGGCAGATTCCCGTCTACTACAACCGCCAGCCGCGCAGCCGCGAAAACCTCTTCGACTACCTCGACGTGCCGCAGGAGAACGACCCGTGGCTCCCGTTCGGATTCGGGCTGTCGTACACGACGTTCGAGTACGGGAAGGTGAAGGTCGCCGTCCGCCGCGGCGGACGCGTCGAGGCGTCCGTGACGGTGAAGAACACCGGCAAGCGCGCCGGCGCCGAGACCGTGATCTGGTATCTCTCGGACCTCGAGAGCACCAGCACGCAGCCGCTGCGGCGCGTCGTCGGGTTCGAGAAGGTCCCGCTCGAGCCCGGCGAAACGAAGACCGTTCGCCTCGCGCTCCCGCGCAAGGACCTCGCCGCGATGCAGCCCGACGGCACGCGCCGCTTCGAGCCCGGCGAATTCGAGGTTTCGGCCTCGCTCCGCGCCTCCGCCCGGACCGCCGTGCGCTAGCTTGCGTTTGCCCCGTGGCGGCGATTCTGGTAGAATGCCGCGCCGTGCGGGCGGGGATGCCGCCCGCGGAGGAAACGCCATGACCATCAAGGAAGTCCTGGAGCACCCGGAAAAGGTTTCGTTCGACGTGCGGCGGCTCGGCGAGTGCACCGTCGATTCGCCCGTCGCCGGCGGGCGGTTCGTCGAGGACGGCGACCGCACGCTCTTCATCCACGACGAGGCCGTCGTCGCCGAGGCGATGCGCGCGGGGCGCAAGCTGCCGTCCTTCGAGAAGGCCGGCCCGCGCCGCAAGATCTTCTTCGACCCGGCCTGGTGCCGCGCCGCGGTCGTCACGTGCGGCGGGCTCTGCCCGGGTCTCAACGACGTCATCAAGGGCGTCGTCCAGACGCTCTGGTTCGACTACGGCGTGCGCCACATCTTCGGCATCCGCTACGGCCTGGAGGGGCTCATCCCGTCCTACCGCCACGAGCCCATGATCCTCACGCCCGAGGTCGTCGACGAAATCGACACGCTGGGCGGGACGATTCTCGGCTCGTCGCGCGGAGGCCAGCCGACCGACCAGATCGTCCGCCGCCTCGCGGACATGAACATCAACCTGCTGTTCTGCATCGGCGGCGACGGCACGCTCCGCGCCGCACGCGACATCGCGGACGAGGTCGCGAAGCGGAACCTCTCGATCGCGGTCGTCGGCGTCCCGAAGACGATCGACAACGACCTGGCGTTCATCGGCCGCTCGTTCGGCTTCGAGACGGCGGTCTACGCGACGACGGACGTCATCACGAGCGCGCACATGGAGGCGAAGGGCGCCTACCACGGCGTCGGCCTCGTGAAACTGCAGGGCCGCGACTCGGGCTTCATCGCCGCCTTCGCGTCGATCGCCAACTCGTGCGTGAACATGTGCCTCGTCCCGGAGGAGCCGTTCACGCTCGAGGGCGAGCACGGCGTCCTCACGGCGCTGGAGCGCCGCTTCGGCCTCGGCAAGAGCCACGCGGTGATCGTCGTCGCCGAAGGCGCCGGGCAGGACCTCATGGCCGGCGAAGAGAAGCGCGACGCCTCGGGCAACGTCCTCAAGAAGGACATCGGCACGTTCCTCAAGGCCGCGATCGAGGACTATTTCAAGAAGAAGGGCGAACCGGTCACGGTGAAGTACTTCGACCCGAGCTACTCGATCCGCTCCGTCGCCGCGCACGGCGCGGACGCGATCCACTGCCTCATGCTCGCCAAGGGCGCGGTCCACGCCGCGATGGCGGGCCGCACCTCGTGCGTGATCGGCAAGTGCGCGGACGTCTACATGCACGTCCCGATCGCCCTCGCCACGATCGAGCGCCAGAAGATCGACCCGGACGGCACGCTCTGGCAGGCCGTGCGGGACGTCACCCGCCAGGGCGAATACATGGGCTACGAGCCGCTGGTGAAATAGCGGCGTGGCCACGATCGACGTCCAGACCCCCGAGTGGCGCGAGGCGCTGCGGCTCGTCCGCGCGGCGGACCGCGCGCACTCCTCAATCAATCCGTTCCGCGGGGCACTTTCAGTCCCGCACCCTGAGGTGGAGTCCTTTCAGGTACTCGCCCTCGGGATAGGTCATCAGCAGAGGATGGTCCTCGCCGGCCCCGAAGC
>JAFPUX010000451.1 GCA_017413145.1 Kiritimatiellia bacterium
AGACGTCGCCCGCGCGGGTGGTGCCGAGCGCGACGAGGCGGCCGGCCGTGTCGAGCGCGCGGGCGGATGGATAGGTTGCCCCGTAGGTCTGGACGAGACGGCCGATGCCGTCCCGGACGTAGGCGGTTCCGTTCCCGTCCTGGTCCCAGGAGGCGACGAGGTTTCCGCGGATGTCGTATTGCCGTTCGGTCAGGAATCCGTTCCAGACGACCGATCCGGGGTTGTAGAGCGAAGATGCGCGATCCGTCGCGAGGCCCATTGCGCCGAGGTTCCGCGCCGTGATCTCGATGTCGGCGACGGCGTCGCCGAGTTCGTCCCGGCAGGTCCACGTGCGCCAGACGAACGAGCCGCCGGGTGGGATTTCCCCCGTGAGGTAGGGGCGGCCGTAGGGGTCGAAGAAGGAGCGCCGGACCGTGCCGTCTCGCTCCTGCGTCTCGAAGGTGCGGCCGAACTTGGAACGGCGGACGAGCGGCGCGAGGCCTTCGACGAGGTTCGTCTCGACGGAGACGAGCGTGGCGGGGTCGAAGGAGACGGTCGCGACGGAGACGGGGCCGCCGGCGGGAACGGAGACGGTTTCGGACCGGAGCGCGTCAGAGAGGCCGGTCAGGCGCTCGCGGACGGTCGAAAGGAGGTTGGTGGAGCCGCCGGCCGCTTCGCGCGTTTCCGCGACGCGCCACCAGACGTTGGAGGCGTCGCATTCGTAGCGGGTCGAGGAGAACGACGCGACGCCGTCCGAGCCGAGCGAGCCAATGGGCTCGCGGAGCGTGTCGTAGAGCGTCGCGGTCGCAAGGCCGGACACGGCGTCGGAGACCGAGAGGGCGCGTGAGGATGCGCCGGCGTAGGCGTAGGTCGAGTCGGAGAGCGGCGTGACGACGCGGGTGGTGCGGCCGAGGAAGTCGGAGACGGAAACGGAGTTCGTGACCGATGGAGCGTCGGACGCTTCGGCCACGGAGAAGTCCGTGCGGCGGCCGTCGGCGCCGTACAGCGAGAAGGTCCGGTTCGTCGTACATCCGCCGTCCCACGCGCGGACCGTTTCGGACGAGCCGCCGCGGACGGAGCGCGAAAAGGACAGGGACAGCCGGTTCGTCCCGTCGGATTCTTCGGTCCAGGTTTCGACGGCTTCTTCGTCGCGGAAGACGGCCGTTTCCGTCCCGAGCCCGCGGGCGTCGACGCGGACGCGGTAGTCGGACGTTCCGAACGGATAGAAGTTGGTTTCGGAGATGTCCCACCAGTACTGGGCGGCCGCCGATGCCGGAGCGGGGCGAAGCGATCCGATGGAGGTCGAAAGATTGGATCTTGTCGCCATCGTGCGGCGGACCGTCTCGCGGCCAAGGGGATCGAAGAGGCTTTCGACGGCCTTGAAGTCGCCCGGCTTCGAATAGTCGTAGGTCTGGGGGACCAGATAGCCGTTCGACTGGTTTTTCGGAAGCGACGCGAACGACACGTCGAGCCAGGCGTGGTGCAGGTGGTCGGTGCCGGTGTCGGCGAGGCGTTCGCGTTTCATGCCGTTCCTGTCGACCGTGAAGAGCAGGCGGCAGCAGGAGTAGGCGTTGGTGGAGGAGGATCCGTCGGCGCAGAGCGTCGAGCGGAGGCGGTCCTGGTCGTCGTAGACGCGCGATTCCCAGTCGAACGGTTCGGAGAGCGAGCCGTCCGCGAGGAGGACGCGCGTGGCGGACCAGACTTCGTTGCCGTGCGTGGCGTCCTCGACGGTCTCGGAGACGGTGGAGACGAGCGGGATGCCGGCGGGCGCCTCGGGCGTGGTCGTGAAGACGCGGGTGCGGAGGTGCGACGCGACGCCGCCCTCCGCGAACGCGCGCGTGGCTGGGTCCCACGAGCCGAACGCATAGTCGTAGGATGTCGTGACGCCGTCCTCGTCCGTGTAGGAAAGCGGGCGGCCGCGGAGGAGCAGCGGGACGTTCGCCGCGTCCGGATCGACCGAGACGGAGACCGAGACGGCGTTGGCGGCGTCGCCGAAGGCGGCGGCCTGCGAGGCGGCGCGTTCGGTGCGGACGGAAACGGAGGGGCGGCCCGCGGTCGTGCCGCGGACGATTTCCGTCCATGTGCGGGAAATCAGGGTTTTAGACGAGCCGTCGACGACGTAACGGGACGTGGTGCGCGGCGTGGCGTCGTCCTCGGGGTCCATCGAGTCGTCGGGCGAAACCCGGTCGTAGGAATGGACGGTTGCGAAGGCGCGGACGGACGGACGGACGTCAAGCGTCCACCACGTGCCGTCGCCCGGGCACGGGGCGCCGTCCCGCTGGTCGAAGACGAGGATCGGGCGGCCCTTGGCGTCCCAGTCCGTCCAAGACCACGCGCGGGCGTCGCCGGAGAGCAGCCGCGGCAGGCCGGCCCGGGCGCCGCCGTCCTCCCACCACGTGGCCAGGAAGGTCTTTTCGAACGGCGTCCCGACGGCCTCGCGGCGTTCGGTTTCGCGCAGGATGGCGGCGGGGCCCGAACCGAAGCGGCGCGAAAGGGCGACCGTGTGGACGAGTTCGTTCCCGGCGGCGTCGGCGAGAACGCGCTCGACGGCGCCCGTGGGCCAGTCGGAGAAGTCCAGCGCGTCGTCCCGCAGGACGGTCTCCGTCGTTCCGGCGACGTTGTCGGCCACGCTCCAGGCGTCGCCGGCGCAGACGTAGGTCTCGTCGGACTGGATGTTGCCGGCGCGGCTCGTCCGGACGAAGCGGATGCGCGCGGGGTTTCCGTTCTCGTTGACGATCGTCCAGGAATGGTCGGGCTCTCCCGTGGCGGTCTTCGTCACGGCGACGGAGACGCCGTTCTCGACCGGTGCGATCGCGACGGTTCGGCCCCGGATATCGGAGCAGACGACCGTTCGGATGCCGCCCGCGGTCGAATCGGACACCTGGGCGTCGGGACGGGCGAGGAGCCCGAAGAGCTGCGGCGTGACGGACACGGGCCCTTCGGACCGGAACCAGACGAAGCCGGAAATCTGTCCGGCGCGGGGACGTCCGAGCGAAAGCCGGAAGCGGACCGACCCGGACGACGGGCCGTCCGTTTCGCAGGTTTCGCAGCCGCAGGAGTCGTCGTTCGCTCCGCCCGACTGGAACATCCACCGTAGGTGGTCGGCCGTCCCCGTCCAGAGCAGTTCGCCGGCCATGTGGACGGTGGCGGTGGCCGTTTCGCGCCCGTCGGCGACGGAGACGACGACATTCGTGACGAAAGGGGAGGCGTATTCCTCCGGGATGCCGAGATCGAAGACCGGCATGCACCCGCAGACGAAGCGGCCCGTTGCGTCGCAGTGGAACGCGCGCCAGAGCGATTCGTCGTCGATGGGATAGTCGGACGAGCGGGCGTAGGATGTTCCATCCCAGACGAGCCCGGCCGCGTCGGGGCCGTGGCCGGTTCCGAACGTCAGGCGCGGGGACAGGACGGCAAGGGCCGTCCGGCGGGCCGGCGGCGGCAGCGGGAGGATCGAACGGAGCGGCGGCGCGGAGGGCGGCGCGACGAACGGGATTTCGAAGAATCCGGCCGGGACTCCGTAGAGGACGCCGCCCTCGATCAAGCCGGTTCCGGGATTCCTCGTGAACGAGACCGAAGACGTGCCGAAGCGTTCGAAGAAGGTTTCGTCCGATCCATCGGCCGGCGGATCGACCGGCCCGGGCTGCGCCGACCAGTCGACGGAAAACGCGATGTCGTCCCCGGCGGTCGCCGCGGACACGAGCGCGTCGCCGGAAACGCCGGACGGCAGATCGGGGAAGCCGAGCGCCGGGGTGTAAGACAGCAGGTACAGGGGCGTCGGACAGGCCGTGACGCCGGAGCGTGTCGTCCGGAGCCGGAGCGTGAGCAGCCGTTGTCCCCCCGACGGACCGTCGGCGGGACCGACCGGGATGGGGAGCGGGCACGAGACCGGCGAAGCCGATGCGCTGACGGGACTACCGCCGTCGAGCGACCATTCGAGCGAAAAACCGTCCAAAGACCAGCCTCCGTAATCGGCGTCGCCGTCGGAGGACGGATCCGGCGACGAAGACACGAAGTAATGCTCCCAGGCGCCGTCGCAGGCCACATCGAACGTCCGGGTCCAGACCACGACGCCCGCGTTCGTGGAGACGCCGAATCGCGGAACGAGCCGGAGCGCGGACAGGCCGTCGGCCGGATAAACCGTTTCCGGGACCGGACTGGTCGGGCAAAGCCCCGCCGCCATCTTCATGCCGAGCGTGAACCCGTCGCCGAGCGGCGTGCCGGGCGTCAACGACGCATCCAAACCGCCGAACCAATGCCGTTCGAAATCGTCGTGCAACCCGTTGCCGTTCGCGTCGTACCACCCATTCGCGTAATCGGGGCGGGGATCGACGCCGTCGAGGAGACCGTCCCCGTCCGTGTCCCGGTCGACCGGACTGGTTCCGGCGTAGAGTTCCTCGAGATTGGACAATCCGTCGTAATCGGGGTCGTCCTCCGCATGTACGGGCGTCGGTGCGTTCCAGCCGAGCGAGAACCAGTAGCGCTCCCACCAGTCCGGCAGACCGTCTTCGTCCCAATCGTAGAGCGGGTCGAAGCAGAACGCGAACTTCAGGTACCGCAGGGGAACAAGGGCTTGTGGCGCTCCCGGGTAATATTGCGGATTCGGATACGGAGGAACGTTCTGGACCATCGTGTCGATGTACAGGTCCAGGACTCTGTCCGCGATCGGGCCGACGACGGCCAGGAAATCGACTGTCGTCACGGCTTCGTCGTTGGGCCACGACGACAGGGCCGAAACCATCGCGTTGATCTCGGGTCCGGCGCCGCCCGCCGAGACGCAGGCCGCGTCCAGTATCTGCTTGGCGCATCGGGCGGCCCACTTGAGCTGTCCCGAGACGAGCGCCGCGTCGGGCGCGGGGGCCGCATTCGTGTCGATCAAGCCCAGCCAGTTCCACCAGGGGATGTCGGGCAGCGTATGGTATTCCGGATTCCAACACATCCGAAGATACTCGTTTGTCGCGGAGGGAATCCCGACCGTCGCCGTATTGTGGTAGATTCCGCAGGAAACGTCGCCCAAGGCGGCGACGCCCGAGGCGCGGGCGGAGGTGGCCAGGGCGGAGGTGGCTAGGGTGAACGCCACCGCCGCCGAGCGGAGAAACGACGGATGGATGCATTTCATGGGAAGGGTCCTTTCGTTCAACGGTTGTCGAATCATTCCGGGAAACCCGAATCCGCTCGCGCGAAACCGAGAATATGCCAAATTGGATGATGCTTCTTGGGACGAAAACGTTATGTCTCGTTTGCGTTTTCACGGGGGTGCGACTCGGAGACGACGTTCGTCGGGCGTCCGGCCCGCCTTGCGGGGGGCGGCGCACGTGTGGTAGTCTTTCCCGCATGGCAATCCAGACCGATTCAAGGCTCGTGAAGCCCGGCGACACGTTCGTCGCCGTGAAAGGCGCCGCGACCGACGGCGCGCGGTTCGTCCCCGCCGCGCTCGCCGCGGGCGCCGCGCGCGTCGTTTCCGAGGACCCGCCGCCGCCGGACCTGCCGGCCGGCGTCTCGTGGGAGCGCATTCCCGATTCGCGAGCCGCCGCCGCCGCGCTGGCGTGCGAGGACGCCGGGCATCC
>JAFPUX010000057.1 GCA_017413145.1 Kiritimatiellia bacterium
GCGGGCGGCGAGCGCAGCGCGAGGCCGAGATCGTCCTTGTTGGCGCGCGCCTCGGCGATCGCGTCGCGCGCGCATTCGGCCGCGTCCACCGCGGCGGCGGCGGCGGCGACGTCCGGCGAATCCGCGACCGTCTCCTCGACGTGGACGAGGCCGAGCTTCGCCAGCGCGTCCAGCGTCTTGTCCCGGTCCCGCGCCATGCACAGGATCGTCGCGTGTTTCATCGGAACGATCATGCCGCGCCTCCTTCCCCGTCCGCCGGGGCGTCGGCCTTCGTCCCGTGGCTCTTCGCGATCTTGGCGCGGGCGACGGCGGAGGTCTGTTCGTCGCCGATGGCGACGTTGATGACGCGGATGTTCTCGCGGCACTCGGGGATCTTGACCTTCTCGAAGAGGTTCACGCGCTGCGAGGTGGTGCGCAGCTCCTCGGCGATCAGGCGTACCTGCTCGGCGGCGATTTCGCGCTCGGCGCGGACGGACATCAGCGCCTCGGCGGCGTCCGCCGCGTCGTCCGCCCACGCGGGCGTGGCCCAGAGGTCGATTTCGGCGCGGCGCGCGTCGATGCCGTCGAAGACCGGGATCTCGACGCCGGCGATGTTGCCGGCGTGCGTGCGGACGCGCTCCAGCTCGACGGAGAGCGGAACCGATTCGTCGGCGAGGAGGCCGATCCAGGGCTTCGCGGCGCCGAGGAGCTCCTCCTCGCGGCGGGCGAGCTCGTCGGCCTTCGCGCGCATGCCGCCGAGCTCCATCTGCAGCTGCGACTTCTTGAGCTGCAGCATCGGGAGGAACTTCCGGTAGCGGGACAGGGCGTCCTTCTGCGCCTTGAGCTCGGTTTTGGTGAGTTTGACCTTGGCCATGGCGGGCTACTGCTTCTTCGGCCAGAACTTTTCGACCATCTCCGTGCGGATGCCGGTCTCGGAGGGGTCGAAGCAGTCGGCGAGGATCTCCCAACCCAGGTCGAGCGCCTTCTCGAGCGGGATGTTGACCGTGATGTCCATCATCTCCTTCTCGAAGCGGCCGCCGTACTTGAGCAGCTTCTCGTCCCACGCGGACATGCGGAAGCCCATGGACTGCTTCTCCAGCGTCGAGCGGTACTGGGCGAAGAGCTGGATCATCGTGTCCATGATGATGCGGTGGTCGGCGCGCGAGGACTTGTTCACGTTCTGCTTGAGGCGGGAAAGCGAGCCGAACGGCTCGATGTGGCCGCCCTCGAGGTAGAACTGGCCTTCGGTGATGTAGCCGGTGTTGTCCGGGACGGGGTGCGTCACGTCGCCGCCGGGCATCGTGGTGACCGCGAGGATCGTGATCGAGCCGGCGCCCTCGAAGTCGACCGCCTTCTCGTAGCGCGCGGCGAGCTGCGAGTAGAGGTCGCCGGGGTAGCCGCGGTTGGACGGGATCCGCTCCATCGTGATCGCGACCTCCTTGAGGGCGTCGGAGAACGAGGTCATGTCGGTGAGCAGGACGAGCACCTTCTTGCCGGCGATCGCGAAGCGCTCGGCGACGGCGAGCGAGAGGTCGGGCACGAGCGAGCACTCGACGACCGGGTCGGCGGCGGTGTGGACGAACATCACCGTGCGCGAAAGGGCGCCGGACTTGTCGAGCGTGTCGCGGAAGTAGAGGTAGTCGTCGTTCTTGAGGCCCATGCCGCCGAGGACGATCACGTCGGTCTCGGCCTGGAGCGCGATGCGGGCCAGGAGCTCGTTGTAGGGTTCGCCGGACTTGGCGAAGATCGGGAGCTTCTGCGACTCGACGAGCGAGTTGAACACGTCGATCATCGGGATGTTCGTGCGCACCATGTTGCGCGGGACGATGCGCTTGGCGGGGTTCACGGACGGACCGCCGATGTCGACCAGGCCGTCGCGCAGGGCGGGGCCGTTGTCGCGCGGGTTGCCGCCGCCGTCGAAGACGCGGCCGAGCAGGTCCCCGGAGAAGGCGACCTGCATCGGGCGGCCGAGGAAGCGGACGCGCGCGTCGGTGGCGAAGCCGCGCGCGCCGGCGAAGACCTGCAACGAGACGTTCTCGCCGTCGATCTTGATGACCTGCGCCAGCGACGTCCGGCCGCGGGAGGAGATTTCGGCCAGCTCGTTGTATGTGACGCCGGAGGCGCGGAGGGAAACGACGCTGCCGGAACTGGAATCGATGCGGTGGTAGACGGTGTTCATGGATGCGCTCCGCCCCCGCGCCGCCGGCGCCGGGGGCCTGTTTCGTGGATAGGCGCGCATTATACCTTTTTCCGCGCCGGAAGGGAAGCGAAAACGCACAGGAAAAAAAGCGCTTGTTTTTTGAAACGGGTTTTGCTAGCATAGTCGCCGCTTTTGCGACAAAAAGGAAAATTCCCCGTCCATGCCTACCATCAACCAGCTCGTCCGAAAGGGCCGCCAGACGCTTGCGAAGAAGAGCAAGTCGCCCGCCCTCAAGAACTGCCCGCAGCGCCGCGGCACCTGCCTTCTCGTGAAGACGCAGACGCCCAAGAAGCCGAACTCCGCGCTGCGCAAGGTCTGCCGCGTGCGCCTCACGTCCGGCTACGAAGTGACCGCCTACATCGGCGGCGAGGGCCACAACCTGCAGGAGCACAGCGTGGTGCTCGTCCGCGGCGGCCGCGTGGCCGACCTTCCGGGCGTGCGCTACCACGTCGTCCGCGGCGCGCTGGACTGCCTCGGCGTGAACGGCCGCAAGCAGGGCCGCTCGAAGTACGGCATGAAGCACGGCAAGTAATCCGAGGTAAATACCATGTCCCGTCGATTCAACAGCGCCGCCGCCAAGCGCCCGGCCCAGACCGATCCCAAGTACGGCAGCGAGCTCGTCTCGCACATGATCAACTATTTCATGCGCAAGGGCAAGAAGACGACCGCCCGGCGCATCGTCTACGCGGCGCTGGACGAGGTGGCCGCGAAGGTGGAGGGCAAGGAGCTTCTCGAGGTCCTCGACACGGCCGTCAACAACATGAAGCCCCGCGTGGAGGTGAAGAGCCGCCGCGTCGGCGGCGCGTCCTACCAGGTGCCCGTCGAGATCAAGCCGGCCCGCCAGCTCGCGCTGGCGCTGCGCTGGCTCGCGACCTACGCGGCGGGCCGCCGCGGCATGGGCATGAGCAAGGCGGTCGCCGCCGAGATCGTGGATGCCTACAACAACACGGGCAACGTGATCAAGAAGCGCGACGACACGCACAAGATGGCCCAGGCCAACCGCGCGTTCGCGCACTACGGCTTCTAGCCGTCCGGCCGCGCGCCGCCCCCGCTCCGGGGAGGGCGCGCGGCGATCCGCATCTGCGGACCCCTTTCGATCTTTGACAACGCAACGATACGAAACCATTTTCCCTTCCCCGCGCCATGGCAGGCGAGAACCAGACGAAGAAGAACGCGACTGCGGACGGCAACGGCCGTTCGCACGCGCTCGCCGACGTCCGGAACATCGGCATCATCGCGCACATCGACGCGGGAAAGACGACGGTTTCCGAGCGCATCCTCTACTACGCCGGGGAAATCCACAAGATCGGCGAGGTGCACGAAGGCACCGCGACGATGGACTGGATGGTGCAGGAGAGGGAGCGCGGCATCACGATCACGTCGGCGGCCATCACCTGCGAGTGGATGGGCCGCCAGGTGAACCTGATCGACACGCCCGGACACGTGGACTTCACCGTCGAGGTGGAGCGCGCGCTGCGGGTGCTCGACGGGGCGGTCGGCGTCTTCTGCGCCGTCGCGGGCGTGCAGCCGCAGTCGGAGACCGTCTGGCGCCAGGCCGACCGCTACGGGGTGCCGCGCATCGCGTTCGTCAACAAGATGGACCGGATGGGCGCGGACTTCGGCCGCGTCGTGTCGCAGCTGCGCGAAAAGCTCCACGCCAACGCCGTGGCGCTGCAGCTGCCGATCGGCTCTTCGGAAACGTTCCGCGGCGCGGTGGACCTCATCGCGCGGAAGGCGGTCACCTACAACGACGAAGATCTCGGCGCGGAGCCGGTCGTCGCGGAGGTGCCGGCCGAGCTGGCGGGCGAAACCGAGGCCGCGCGCGAAGCCCTGGTCGAGGCTTTGGCGGACGCCGACGAGGCGTTCGCGGACCTCTACCTGGGCGGCGGCGAGATTTCGGAGGACGACTTCCACGCGGCCTTGCGCCGCGCGGTCGTGGCGCGCAAGATCGTTCCCGTCCTGTGCGGGACCGCGCTCAAGGACAAGGGCGTGCAGCCGCTGCTCGACGCGGTGGTCCGCTACCTGCCGAGCCCGCTGGACGTCCCGCCCGTCGAGGGCGTGGAGATCCGCTCCGGCAAGACCGTGCAGCGCGCCGCGGACGACGCGGCGCCGCTCGCGGGCCTCATCTTCAAGGTCGCGGCCGATCCCTACCTCGGCAGGCTCCTCTACGTGCGCGTCTACTCGGGCGTGCTCAAGCGGGGCATGAACGTGTGGAACCCGCGCACGAAGTCGCGCGACCGCGTGATGCGCCTCCTGCGCATGCGCTCCAACGAGCAGCAGGACACGGAGGCGATCCACGCGGGCGAGATCGGCGTGCTGGGCGGCATCGGGAAGTTCACGACGGGCGACACCGTCTGCGCCGAGCAGGCGCAGATCGCGCTGGACCGCATCGAATTCCCGGAGCCGGTGATGTTCATGGCCATCGAGCCGAAGAGCCGGGCGGACAAGGAGAAACTCGAAGGGGCGCTGCAGATGCTCTCCGACGAAGACCCCACGTGCCGCGTCCGGATCGACGAAGAGACGGGCCAGACGATCGTGAGCGGAATGGGGGAGCTCCACCTGGAGATCCTCCGCGACCGCCTCCTGAGGGAATTCAAGGTGCCGGCCAACACCGGCAAACCGATGGTTTCGTATTACGAAACGATCACCGGCGAAGCGGACGGGCGGCACACGTTCGACCGCGAAATCGGTGGGAAGCGCCAGGCGGCGACCGTGGAGCTCCACGTGTCGGCCGGGACGCGCGGGAAAGGTGGCCTCGTCGAGGTCAAACCGCCCCGGAACACCATTCCGCCCGAATTCTGGGCCCCGATCGAACAAGGGGTCCGGGATGCAATCCTGACCGGCGTGCTGGCCCGTTTCCCGATGCAGGACGTGTGCGTCCGCATCACCGGGGGAGGGATCCTCGATCCCGACTCCGCGACGGAGACGGCGTTCCGCACGGCGGCCATCCTGGCGTTCCGCGAAGCCGCGCAGGCGGCGAAGCCGGAGCTGCTCGAACCGATCATGGCCGTGGAGCTCGTCACGCCGCCGGAGTTCACCGGCGACCTCATGGGCGACCTCAACGGCCGCCGGGGCCAGGTCCGCGAGATGGAGGCGCAGGGCGACCTGCAGGCCATCCGCGCGGACGTGCCCCTGGCCGAACTGTTCGGCTACGCCACCGCGATCCGGTCCCTTTCCCGGGGCCGCGCGTCCTACTCCATGGAGCCGAAAGGCTTCGCGATCGTTCCAACCGTTGTCAAAGAAGAAATCCTGAACAGGTAACACGCAGCAATGCAAAGCAAACGCATCAGAATCAAAATGCAGGCCTACGACCACCGCGTCCTGGACCAGGCCGTCTCCGAAATCGTCGAGACGGCCAAGGGGACGGGCAGCCAGGTCGTCGGCCCCGTTCCGCTGCCCACGCGCGTCGAGCGGTTCACCGTGAACCGCAGCCCGCACGTGGACAAGAAGTCGATGGACCAGTTCGAAATGCGCACCCACAAGCGCATGTTCGACATCCTCGACCCCACCGTCAAGACGGTCGAAGAGCTCAAGAAGCTCAACCTGCCGGCCGGCGTGGACATCAGCATCAAGATCTAAGGAGTCCGCGACATGCAAGGCTTGATCGGAAAGAAGATCGGGATGACCCAGATCTGGGACAAGGACGGCGTCCGCGTCCCCGTGACGGTCGTCGAGGCGGGTCCCTGCCCCGTTGTGCAGGTGAAGACCGCCGACAAGGACGGCTACGACGCCGTGCAGCTCGGCTGGGGCCCGCAGAAGGCCTCCCGGCTCACCAAGGCGCAGGTCGGCCACGCGAAGAAGGCGGGCCTCGAGACCCCCGTGCGCGTCCTCCGCGAGTTCAAGGCGGACGCGGGCGAGGAGGTGAAGCCCGGCCAGGTGTTCGACGTGAAGCTCTTCGAGGGCGTCGAGTTCGTCGACGTCATCGCCACGAGCAAGGGCCGCGGCTTCCTGGGCGTCGTCGCCCGCCACGGCTTCGCCGGCGGCCCGCACGGCCACGGCGGCCACGTCAAGCGCCGCCCCGGCTCCATCGGCATGCGCCAGAGCCCGGGCTCCGTCGAGAAGGGCCACCCGATGGGCGGCCACGCCGGCGACCGCCGGACGACGGTCCAGAACCTGAAGCTCGCCGGCATCCGCCCCGAGGCCAACGTCCTTCTCGTGAAGGGCTCGGTCCCCGGCGCGAACGGCTCGCTCGTCATTGTCCGCAAAGCTCTCAAGAAGGCGGTGAAGGCGTAATGGCTACGATCAAACTGTTCGGCCTCGACGGCCAGGAGAAGGGCGGCGTCGACGTCGCGGACAAGGACCTCGTCCTCGACCGCGGCGGGCAGGCCGTCCGCGACACCATCGTGGGCCGCGCGGCGTTCCTCCGCGCCGGCACCGCGTCCACGCTCTCCAAGGGCGAAGTGAACGGCTCCAACAAGAAGCCGTGGAAGCAGAAGGGCACCGGCCGCGCCCGCGCCGGCCTCAAGCAGTCCCCCGTCTGGCGCGGCGGCGGCGTGGCCTTCGGGCCCAAGCCCCGCGACTTCTCGGTGAAGGTGAACAAGAAGGTGGCGAAGCTCGCGTTCCGCCGCATCGTCTCGGACCGCATCGCGGACGGCACGCTGTTCATCGTCGAGGACCTGTCGCTGGAGAAGCCCAAGACGAAGCTCCTGGCCGCGGCGCTCAAGGCGCTCAAGGCGGAGAACGCGCTGCTCGTCGTGGCGGCCGCGGACGAGGCGCTCACGCGCGCCGCCCGCAACCTGCCCGGCGTCGAGGTCGCGACCGCCGCCGGCGCCGGCCCCTACCAGATGATGGTCCACGGGGCCGTCGTCGTGACGCGCCCGGCGTGGGAGAAGCTCAAGGAGCGCCTCGCGGCGCCCGCGAAGAAGGAGACCGTGGCATGAAGCACGAGAACGAAATCATCAAGGCCGTGATGCAGTCCGAGAAGGGCCTCGCCCTCCAGGAGAAGCAGAACCGCTACATGCTCCGCGTCGACCGCGCGGCGAACAAGGCCGAGATCAAGAAGGCCGTCGAGGACTTCTTCAACGTGACCGTCCTCGCGGTGAACACCCAGAACTACGCCGGCAAGAAGCGCATGCTGCGCACGCG
The DNA here is from genome assembly GCA_017413145.1 of Kiritimatiellia bacterium. Classification (GTDB taxonomy): domain Bacteria; phylum Verrucomicrobiota; class Kiritimatiellia; order RFP12; family UBA3636; genus UBA3636. The sequence goes on from JAFPUX010000057.1 coordinate 7,265, forward strand.
CCGCGTCGTGCAGGCCCCGGACTGGAAGCGCGCGGTCGTGACGCTCAAGGCCGGCGACAAGATCGACCTGCTCTAGGAGGAAAGCCATGGGCATCAAATCCTACAAACCGTACACGCCGAGCCGCCGCACCGCGACGGGCTCGACCTTCTCGGAGATCACCAAGAAGAAGCCCGAGAAGAGCCTGACGAAGCCCCGCAAGGAGAAGGCCGGGCGCGACGCGTGGGGCCACATCTCGATCCGCCAGCGCGGCGGCGGCGTGAAGCGCCGCTACCGCATCGTCGACTGGCGCCGCGACAAGGCCGGCGTCGTCGCGACCGTGGCCGCGATCGAATACGACCCCAACCGCGCCGCGCGCCTCGCGCTGCTCTCCTACGAGGACGGCGACAAGCGCTACATCCTCGCGCCCGACGGGCTCGCCGTCGGCGCCAAGGTCGTCGCGTCGGACGCCGTCGAGCCGCACGTGGGCAACTGCATGTCCCTCGGGCGCATCCCGCTGGGCATGTCCGTGCACTGCCTCGAGCTCGTGCCCGGGCGCGGCGCCAAGGTCGTCCGCACGGCCGGCTCCGCCGCGACCGTCATGAGCAAGGACGCCGGCTGGGTCACGCTGCGCATGCCGTCGGGCGAGGAGCGCAAGTTCCTCGCGGGCTGCCGCGCCACCGTCGGCGTCGTCGGCAACGGCGAGGCCGAGGGCGTCATGCTCGGCAAGGCCGGCCGCAAGCGCTGGAAGGGCGTCCGCCCGACCGTCCGCGGCGTCGCCATGAACCCGGTGGACCACCCGATGGGCGGCGGCGAAGGCCGCACCTCCGGCGGCGGCCCCGCCGTCTCGCCCTGGGGCAAGCTCGCCAAGGGCGGCAAGACCCGCAAGCCGCGCAAGGCTTCGGACCGCGTCATTCTCAAGCGCAGAAAGTAAAGACCCATGCCACGTTCGATCAAAAAAGGCCCCTACGTCGAGGACTCGCTCGCCCGCAAGGTCGAGGCGATGAACAAGTCGACGCGCAAGCAGCCGATCAAGACCTGGTCGCGCCGCTCGATGATCACCCCCGACTTCGTGGGGCTGACCTTCTCCATCCACAACGGGAAGACGTTCCTTCCCATCTTCATCACCGAGAACATGGTCGGCCACCGCCTGGGCGAGTTCGCCCCGACGCGCACGTTCAAGCACCACGGCGCGACCACGGACAAGGCGACCAAGTAAGCGAGGGACGACATGGAAGTCAAGGCAATCACCCGCAACGTCCGCATCTCGGCCTCCAAGGGCCGCGACCTGGCGCGCGCCCTCAAGGGCAAGTCCCTCGCGGACGCGCTCCGGATCGTGGACTTCAGCCCGCGCAAGGCGGCCCGGATCCTGGGCGCCACGCTGCGCAGCGCCGCCGCCAACGCGAGCCACAACTTCGGCCTGGACGCCGACTCGCTGACCGTCCGCAAGGCGGTCTTCGACGAAGGCGCCAGCATGCGCCGCTTCTGGCCCCGCGCCCGCGGCAGCGCCAGCCCCATCGAAAAACAGACGAGCCACGTCACCGTGGTTCTCACCGACGAAAAGTAAAAGCCATGGGACAGAAAGTCAACCCAATCGGATTCCGCGTCGGCGTCGACCACGACTGGCGCTCCCGCTGGTTCGCGGACAAGCGCTCCTTCGGCGACCTGCTCGCCGAGGACAACAAGATCCGCGACATCGTGGGCGGCAAGCTCAAGGACGCCGCCGTCTCCGAGATCCGCATCGAGCGCTACGCCAACCGCGTCCGCGTCAACATCCACACCGCTCGCCCGGGCGTCGTCATGGGCAAGGCGGGCAAGGACGGCGCGAAGGCCGGGGCCGACGTCGAGGCGCTCCGCAAGGAGCTCGCCAAGAAGACGGGCAAGGAGGTCTACGTCGAGGTCACGGAAGTGCGCGACGCGGACGCCAACGCCCAGCTCGTCGCCGAGTCGATCGCCCAGCAGCTCGTCCGCCGCATCACGCTGAAGCGCGCCATGAAGCGCGCGCAGAAGACCGCGATGGACATGGGCGTGGAGGGCATCAAGATGCTCGCCAGCGGCCGCATCAACGGCGCCGAGCTTTCCCGCACGGAGTGGATGAAGGAGGGCAAGGTCCCCCTGCACACGCTCCGCGCCAAGATCGAATACGGCTTCGCCGAAGCCCTCACCACCGCCGGCCAGATCGGCGTCAAGGTGTGGATCTGCAAGGCCGACAACTACCAGCCCCGCATGGTGAAGCGGGAGAGGAGGGACCGCAATGCCTCTCATGCCTAAACGGACCAAGCACCGCAAGGTCCAGCGCGGCAGCCGCAAGGGGCTCGCCACGTCCAACACGCAGCTCGCGCAGGGCGACTTCGGCCTGAAGACGCTCGACCGCGGCTGGATCACCGCGATCCAGATCGAGGCCTGCCGCGTCTGCATCAACCGCCACCTCAAGCGCCGCGGCAAGCTCTGGATCCGCATCTTCCCGGACAAGCCGGTTTCCAAGAAGCCGATCGAAGTCCGCATGGGCAAGGGCAAGGGCGACCCCGAGTTCTGGTGCGCCGTCGTCACGCCCGGCACGATGCTCTTCGAGCTCGCCGGCGTGCCCGACAGCCTGGCGCGCGAGGCCTTCCGCCTCGCCTCGGCCAAGCTCGGCGTCCACACCTGCATGGTGAGCCGCGAAGCCTAGGAGGAACACCGACATGAAGATCAAGCAAGTCCGCGAAACCTCCTCCGAGGACCTCGCCGCGCAGGTCAAGACCGCCAAGCGCAAGATCCTGGAGATGAAGATCAAGAAGGTCGCGACCGAGGGCACCAAGAACCCCCTCGAGCGCCGCACGCTGCGGCGCGACGTCGCCCGGATGCTCACCGTGGCCCGCGAGCGCGAGCTCGCCGCCGCCAAGCCCGTGGAGAAGTGACATGAGCGAAGAAACCAACACCGCGCCCGCCGAAGCGCCCGCCGCCGCCCCCGCGGAGGCCGCGCCCGCCCAGGCCGCGCGCAACAACCGCAAGACGCGCCGCGGCACGGTCGTCAAGAAGAGCGGCGACAAGTCCATCGTCGTCCTCGTCGAGCGCCGCTACCAGCACCCCGTCTACGGCAAGCAGCTCGTCGACGCGAAGAAGTACCACACGCACGACGAGAAGAACGAGGCCGCCCCCGGCGACTTCGTCGTCATCCAGGAGACCCGCCCGCTGAGCAAGCTCAAGCGCTGGCGCCTCGTCAAGATCGTCAAGAGCGCCGCCGCCGCCGAGAAGAAGGCGGAAGAGGCCGCGCAGGCCGTCATCGCCGCGGAAGAAGCCGCGGCGGAAGGGAAGTAGGCCATGATCCAGGAAGGAACCTATCTCGCCGTCGCCGACAACACCGGGGCGCGCTCCGTGCGCTGCTTCCGCATCATCGGCCAGCGCAAGAAATACGCCTATCTGGGCGACCTCATCCGCGTCTCCGTCCGCGAGGCGCAGCCCGGCGGCACCGTGAAGAAGGGCCAGGTCTGCCACGCCGTCATCGTGCGCACCGGCTACCCGATCACGCGCCCCGACGGCTCGACCGTGAAGTTCGACAGCAACGCCTGCGTCATCGTCGACGCGAAGAAGACGCCGCTCGGCACCCGCATCTTCGGGCCGGTGGCGCGCGAGCTGCGCGACATGGACTACGCCAAGATCATCTCGCTCGCCCCGGAGGTCCTCTAGCATGAGCACGCCCCGCATCAAGAAGGACGACCTGGTCGTCGTCCGCACCGGCGAAAGCGCCGGCAAGACCGGCAAGGTCCTCGCGGTGAACTACAAGCGCGGCGTCGCCGTCGTCGACGGCCTCAACCTGCGCAAGAAGTGCGTCCGCAAGAACGAGCAGGCCCCCAACGGCCAGATCGTCGACATCCCCGCGCCGATCCACCTCTCCAACCTCATGCCCTGGGACGCGAAGGCCAAGAAGGGCGTCCGCGTCTCCTTCGTCCGCGAGGACGGCAAGTCCGTCCGCGTCGCCAAGGGCACCGGCACCCGCCTGTAAAGGAACCGCCATGGCAAACCTCAAGAAAACCTACGACGAGACCGTCGCCCCCGCGCTGCGGGAGAAGTTCGGGTACAAGAACCCGATGCAGGTCCCGAGGATCGAGAAGATCGTCGTGAACATGGCCTTCGGCATCGTCGACAAGGACACCCAGAAGTCCGTCGTCGACGACCTGGAGAAGATCACCGGCCAGAAGCCCGCCCTCTGCCCCGCCAAGAAGTCCGTCTCGAACTTCAAGCTGCGCGAAGGCATGGTCATCGGCGCCAAGGTGACGCTCCGCCGCAAGCGCATGTGGGACTTCCTCGACCGCCTGATCAACGTCACGCTGCCCCGCATCCGCGACTTCCACGGCGTGCCCAAGCGCGGCTTCGACGGCCGCGGCAACTACTCGCTCGGCGTCAAGGAGCAGACGATCTTCCCCGAGATCGACCTCTCGCGCCACGGCTTCCCCGAGCAGGGCATGGACATCACCATCGTGACGACCGCCCCCGACAACAAGACCGCCTACGCGCTCCTCGAGGCGCTCGGCATGCCGTTCGTCGGCCGCTAACCGGAGACCCTTTCAACATGGCCAAGAAATCCCTCATCGCCAAGGCTTCCCGCAAGCCGAAGTTCGACGTGCGCGGCTACCACCGCTGCACCCGCTGCGGCCGCGCCCGCGCCTACATCGGCAAGTTCAAGCTCTGCCGCATCTGCTTCCGCGAGCTCGCGCTCGCCGGGCGGATCCCCGGCGTCACCAAGGCGTCCTGGTAAAAGGAGAAAGACACAATGAGCTGGTCAGATCCCATCGCGGACATGCTCACCCGCATCCGCAACGCCCAGGCCGCCGGCCACGACATCGTCGAGATGCCCGCCTCCAACCTCAAGGCCGCGATCGCCAAGGTCCTCAAGGACGAGGGCTACGTCGTCGACTACGAGGTCGAAGGGGACGTCAAGAAGGTCCTCCGCGTCGCCCTCAAGTACAACGCCGAAGGCAAGCCCGTCATCCGCGGCATCCGCCGCGAGTCCGCGCCCGGCCTCCGCCGCTTCTGCGGCTGGAAGGACATCCCGCGCGTCCTCGGCGGCCTCGGCGTCGCCGTCATCTCCACCTCGAGCGGCGTCATGTCCGGCCTCGAGGCCCGCCGCCGCAAGCTCGGCGGCGAGATCATCTGCAGCGTCTGGTAAAAAGGAGCGCGCACATGTCACGAATCGGAAAAGAACCCGTCAAGGTCGAATCCGGCGTCACCGTCACGCTCGACGGCCCGGCCGTCACGGTCAAGGGCCCGAAGGGCGAGCTGGCCTGGACGCTCCCCGCCGGCATCTCCGCCGAGCAGAAGGACGGCCTCCTGCGCTTCGCCCGCTCCGCGGACGACCGCCAGAGCCGCGCCAACCACGGCCTCGCCCGCGCCCTCGTCGCCAACATGGTCGAGGGCGTCACCAAGGGCTACGCCAAGTCGCTCGACATCGAAGGCGTCGGCTTCAAGTTCGACCTCCAGGGCAAGGACACGCTCCTGCTCTCGATCGGCTACGCCAACCCCAAGCCCTACAAGATCCCGGCCGGCATCACGGTCAAGGTCGAGAACCAGGGCCTGCACCTGGACGTCTCCGGCATCGACAAGCAGCTCGTCGGCCGCGTCGCCGCGGACATCCGGTCCTTCAAGCCCGCCGAGCCCTACAAGGGCAAGGGCATCCGCTACACGGGCGAGAAGATCCGCCGCAAGGAAGGCAAGACCGTCGCCTAACGGTAGAAGGACTTTCACATGAAACTCGAAAACCGCAAAGACTACCGCAAGCGCCGCCACATGCGCCTCCGGCAGAAGGTCGCCGGCACCGCCGCGCGCCCCCGTCTCGCCGTCGCCGTCTCCAACAAGAACGTCTACGTCCAGTTCGTGGACGACGACGCGGGCGCGACGCTCGCCTCCGCCTCCAGCCTCCCGCTCAAGGCGAAGCTCAACAAGGAGACCGCCAAGCAGGTCGGCGAAGCCGCGGCCAAGGCCGCGGCCGAGAAGGGCATCTCGCTCGTCGTCATCGACCGCGGCGGCCACAAGTACCACGGGATCGTCCGCGAGGTCGTCGAAGCGGCCCTCGCGAACGGACTCAAGGTGAACGACAAACCCGCCGAGAAGGAGGCCGAGTAAGCCATGGCACGCGAAAACGACCGCGACACCCGCAAGCACGAGGAGCCCGAGTTCGAGGAGCACCTCGTCTTCATCAACCGCTGCGCCAAGACCACCAAGGGCGGCCGCCGCATGAGCTTCAGCGCCACGCTCGTCGTCGGCGACAAGAAGGGCCGCGTCGGCCTCGGCTTCGGCAAGGCCAACGAGGTCTCCGAAGCCGTCCGCAAGGCCGGCGAACACGGCCGCCGCAACCTCATGCTCGTCACCATGAAGGGCACCACCATCCCGCACGCCGTCACCGGCCAGTGCGACGGCGGCCGCGTGCTCCTCATGCCCGCGAGCGACGGTACCGGCCTCATCGCCGGCGGCGGCATGCGCGCCGTGCTCGAAATGGCCGGCGTCCGCAACGTCCTCGGCAAGAGCCAGGGCTCGAAGAACCGCCTCAACGTGGTCAAGGCCACGCTGGACGCGCTCTCCAAGCTCCGCACGGAAGAAGCCATCAAGGCCGACCGCGCCCCCGCGGAGCAGGCCTAGGAGAAACGACATGAAACTCCACGAACTCTACACCACCCCCGGTTCCCACAAGACCTCCAAGCGCCTCGGCCGCGGCGACGCGTCCGGCAAGGGCGGCTCGGCGGGCAAGGGCACCAAGGGCCAGATGTCCCGCAAGGGCCACAAGCGGAAGCTCGGCTTCGAAGGCGGCCAGATGGTCCTCCTCCGTCGCCTGCCCAAGCGCGGCTTCAACAACCCGGAGCGCATCGCCTACCTGCCCGTCAACCTCGAAGCCCTCAACCGCTTCGAGGACGGCGCGGTCGTCGACGCCGCGGCGCTCGTCGCCACGGGCCTCGCCAAGAAGTTCGAGCGCGGCGGCTTCAAGGTCCTCGCCAAGGGCGAGCTCACCAAGAAGCTCACGATCAAGGCCAACGCCGTCTCCGCGGCGGCCAAGGCCAAGATCGAAGCCCTCGGCGGTTCGGTCGAGATCGTCTCCGACGTCCTGAAGTAGGACCGACTGCAAACAAGACGGACGCCGCGCGGTCTCCGCGCGGCGTCCGTCTTGTTTGCACGACAC
>JAFPUX010000058.1 GCA_017413145.1 Kiritimatiellia bacterium
CGCGTCCCGCGCCGCGGCGCGGGACGTCCGTCACACCTCGAAGGTGTTGCCCTTCGGGGGTTCGACGTCCTTCGCGCGGGCGGCGTAGTCGCCGGCCGGGAAGACGGCGTTGAGGACGATGCCCGCGAGCGAGGCCAGCGCGAGCGGCGTGAGCGTGGCGTGGAACTTGCCGATCGCGATCGGGAGCGTGACGCCGCCGAGCGCGGTGACGAGGATCACCGCCGCGATGATCAGGTTGCGGCTCTTCGAGAAGTCGACGTGGTTCTCGACGAGGTTGCGGATGCCGACCGCCGAGATCATGCCGTAGAGCACGAACGAGATGCCGCCCACGATCGGGCCGGGGATCGTCGCGATCACCGCCGCGAACTTCGGGCAGAACGAAAGCAGGATCGCGAAGACCGCCGCGATGCGCACGACGACCGGGTTGAACACGCGCGAAAGCGCGAGGACGCCCGTGTTCTCGCCGTAGGTCGTGTTCGCCGGGCCGCCGAAGACCGAAGCGAACGTCGTCGCGAGGCCGTCGCCCGTGAGCGTGCGGTGCAGGCCGGGGTCCTTGATGAAGTCCTTGCCGACCGTCGAGGAGATCGCGCTGATGTCGCCGATGTGCTCCATGATCGTCGCGAGGGCGATCGGGACGATCGCGATGATCGCGCTCCAGATCTGCGTGCCGTTCGCGAAGTCGACGCCGAGGATGGTCTGCGCCTTGTGGACCGGAAAGCCGATCCAGGCGGCGTCCTTCACCGCGGCGAAGTCCACCTTGCCGAGGCAGCACGCGAGGACGTAGGACACGACAAGGCCGATGAGGATCGGGACGATGCGGATCATGCCCTTGCCCCAGATGTTGCAGATGCCGATCACGACGAGGGCGACGAGGGCAAGCGTCCAGTCCGCCTTGCAGGAGCCGACGGCGACCGGCGCGAGGCCGAGGCCGATCGCGATGATGATCGGGCCGGTCACGATCGGCGGGAAGCAGCGCATCACGCGCTTGACGCCGAACGCCTTGATCGCGGCGGCCAGCACGAGGTAGACGAGGCCCGAGCACGCGACGCCGAGGCAGGCGTAGGGGAGGAGTTCCGGATGGAGGACCTTTTCGCCGCCCGGGACGTCCGCGAACACCGTGACGGCCGCGTAGCCGCCGAGGAAGGCGAACGACGAGCCGAGGAACGCGGGGACCTTGCCGCCGGTGATCAGGTGGAACAGCAGCGTGCCCGCGCCGGCCATCAGGAGCGTCGTCCCGATGTCGAGGCCCGTGATCAGCGGGACCGTGACGGTCGCGCCAAACATGGCGAACATGTGCTGGAGGCCGAGGACCAGGGCTTTCGGGGCGCCGAGCTTGGCGGCGCCCTCGCCGACGGGGGAGGCGGGTGTGTTGCTCATGGGGCGCATATTCTACCCCATCCGCCCCCCTCGTTCAAGCGCGTTCGCGCACGCGCCTATTCCGCGCGGAGCGCGAGGAGCTGCCAGGGAAGGAGCTCGAAGGTAAAGACGCCGTCCGGGCCGGGGAGGAAGGTCTCGCCCGTCGCCGGGGCGACGAGACGCGCCACGCCCTCCGGGAAGCGGACGCGGACGTTCGCCTTCGGCGTCCAGCCGACGTGGACGAGCGCGTAGTAGCGCCCCGCGCCCTGCGCGGTGCAGTCGGTTTCGCGCAGGACGACGTCGGCGTCCGCGCACGCGTAGTCGAGCCGCTTCGACGGCAGCGCCGGGAGCGCGAGGAAGTTGCGGTTGAACGCCTGCACCGGCCCCGGGAAGCCGCGCGCGTAGACCGAGCCCATCAGGTAGCCGAGGTTCACGGGGTCGCCGTTCGCCATCGCGTTCACTTCCGCCATCATGCACGCGCGCCCCGCGCGTTCGAAGTCGGCGATCGCGTAGCCCATGAGAAGCTTGCCGTCCGGCCCCTTCTCGACCATGTTCTCGTTGAGGCCGTAGTGGCGCACGATGGTGTCGGTGCCGCTCGCGTTGCGGTAGGCGTCGAACGCGACGGGGTCGTCCACGGTGAAGAGCCGGTGGAACGCCATCGAGATCCACGCGTTCGAGAGCGACGCGTAGTGCGCCGGGTCGTCGCCCGGGCAGGCGTGCTGCCACTCCCACTCGCCCCACGTGCCGGCGGGCGAGGTGGTCTGCTTGAGGAAGAGGTGGTCCGCGAGGATCGCCGGATCGTTCAAGTCGACGGCCCGGCCGGGCGTCAGCTTTTCCCACGCGGCGGGGTCGTCGGTCAGGACGCCGCCTCGGCCCCTGAGGCCGGGGCCGGCCTCGGACGCGTCGTTGTCCAGGATCGCGATCGCGTTCGTCACGCCGTTCTCCTCGAGGTAGGCGCGGGCGGCTTCCACGAACGCCGCGCGCTTCGCGCCGTACCAGTCGATGTAGCGGTCGTAGAGCGCCTTGTCCGCCTTGAGGTCCGCGCGGGAGACGGCCGCGCCGCCGTTCGCCTCCTCGGCGAAGCGCGCGCGCGTAGCGTCCGAGAAGCTGATCGCCCACTGGCCGGGGCGCGGACGGAACCACGCGCCGGCGAAGCCGCCGCGCGCGACCTCGTTCGTGAAGCGCAGGATCGTGCCGTCGAGGATGTACTTGAGCTCGACGAGCGTGTCGGGGTCGGTGATGTCGACGCGCAGCTTGCCTTCGCTCCACCAGATGTGGGTGTAGTTGGCGCCGCGCTTCTCCCGGTCCGGCTTGTTGTCCATGTCGAGCGGCTCGGCGCGCTTCTGCGGGCCGAGCGAGCCCTCCCAGTTGCCGTTCACGCCGCCGTATTCGTAGTAGGGCAGGATCTCGAAGCCGTACTTGCCGACCGCGAGCGGGACGGCGCGCGACCAGACGTCCCACTCCTCCCCCTGGCTCTTCCACATCCACGACGTCTGCCCTCCGGGATACGAGCCGTCCTCGTGCGTGCGCCAGTGCGGATTCCAGTGCTGGTTGTGGCCGAACTCCAGCAGGTCCTTGCAGAACGTGTTCTGGCCGAGCATCTTCATCGTCCGCATCTTCTGCTCGAGCCAGTCGAGGCCGGCGTTGCCGCGGCAGATGTTGCCCATCGCGCCGTCGCTCATCTCCTCGCGCCAGAAGATGCGGCGGCGCGGGAGCGGCGCGGGCGGATACGCGATCTCGGGCCAGAGCGACTGCTCGGCGGGGATCTCGCAGAGCAGCACGCGCGACACGGCGAGGCCGGCGCTCTCGGGATGGTGCTTGCGCGAATACTGCGCGAGGATGAAGTCGAAGCCCTCCGTCGCGACGTCGGTCGTCGCGTCCTCCTGGCGCGTGCTCGCCTTCTCGCCCGGGAACGCGAGCGACGTCCAGAGCCGCCACTCGCCGCTCTGCGGAATCCGGAGCGACTCCGGCTGGTGGTCCACGTAGAGCGCGTCCAGCGCGTCGCCGATCGCGGCGCCGGTGTAGAACGAGCGGCGGGAGTTGTTCGCGTTGTCGCGGACGATGTAGTCGCGCGGGAGGTCGTCGGGATACTCGACCACGACGACGTAGGCGGCGTTGGGCTTCACTCCCCTGCCCTCCCCCAGCCGCCACTTGAGCAGCGAGCTCGACTCCGCTTGCACGGGCATCGCGCGGCAGTCTCGACCAAGGAGGTTCGTCGCGGCGCTGCCGCCCTCGGGGAACTCCTCGAAGCGGTGGTCGTCCGCCGTCGCGGCGGCGCAGTCGACGGCGTCGACGACCGTCACCGCGCCGAAGAACGGCAGCGTCACCGTGTCGCCCGGCGCGACCGTCTCCGGCAGCTGCACCGCGAGGTCGGCGTCGGCCGGCGGCGCGGGCGGCGACGGGAGCGACGCCTCCTCGCGGCGCGCC
>JAFPUX010000452.1 GCA_017413145.1 Kiritimatiellia bacterium
AGCATCCCGGCGGTGTCGCCGTCGCGGACGGCGGTGAGGAACGGGTAGCGCCAGGTGATCTCGCCGTGCCAGACGTGCTCGACGGCGAGCAGGAAGCTGCCGCCGAAGAGCATCTTCTGAAGCCAGCCGAGGCGGCGGACGAAGGGATTGCGCGCGGTCGCGGTCTTGCCGCGGGCGGCGGACTTGGCGGCGCTCACGACGAGCGCTTCGGCGAGAGGTGCGGTGAAGCAGGCCATTTTCGGTTGGGTGGTTGGGTGGTTGGGTGGTTGGGCGGCTAGTCTACGCGCTTGGTGGAGGGAGGGTCCTGGCCTTCGTCGAGGGAGACGAGCGTGTAGCGGGTGGTGCCGTAGCCGAGCTTCTCGGCGTGCTCGAGGATGTGCGGGCCGAGCTGCTTCTCCATCCGCTCGCGGAGCGAGGCGCTCGTCTTCGGGTCGGAGGCGTAGACGAGGTCCACGCAGGCCTTGTCGAGTGCGACGGGGTCGAGCGAGGCGAGGATGCCCACGTCCGCCATCTCCGGCTTGGCCGGGTGGCCGTTGCAGTCGCAATCGATCGAGATGTTGTTCATCACCGAGATGTAGACCGCGCGGTCGCCCATGTAGTTCACGACGGCGCCGGCGGCCTCGCCCATCGACTCGATGAACTCGACCTGCGGCGTCTCGCCGATCTTGGGCCACATCTGGGCGTTGTCGTCCGTGCGGCCGGCGGTGTGGATGCGCGTCTTGCCGGCGATGGACCCGCAGCCGATGGAGAGGTTCTTCAGCGCGCCGCCGAAGCCGCCCATCTGGTGGCCCTTGAAGTGGTTCAGGATCACGAATCCGTCGTAGTTCGTGAACGCGGCGCCGATGATGTCGCCCTTGAGGTGGACCGATCCGGCGGGCGTCGGGATCTCCGTCTCCGCGAACTCGTCCATGATGACGACCTTCGCGATGTCGTTGAAACCGTGGTCGGCGATGGTCCGGCGGTGGTCCTCCGTGTGCATCCGCTTGCCGGCGTAGGCGGTGTTGCACTCGACGATGTCGCCCCCCAGCGACTGCACGAGCGGCCCGATGAGCTCGGGCTTGAGGTAGTGGTTGTTGCCGGCCTCGCCGGTCGAGATCTTCACGGCGACCTTCCTGCCCTCGAGCGGGCGGCCAAGCGCCTTGTAGGCCTTCTCGAGGCCGGCGGGCGAAATGTCGTGCGTGAAGTAGACGACGGCGGGCGGCGGGGTGGCGTCGTTCATCGGCTGGGTCTCCGTGGCGGGGTCCTGGGCGAAGGCCGCCGCGGCGGCGAGCGCGAGCGCGGCGAGAAGTGGGGTGCGTTTCATGCGGGGCATTCTAGCAGTTGGAGCGAACTTCAGGTCAAGGATTGTTTGCGTCCGTGCCGTGGCGGGGTGCGGACCCCGCCGCGGCGCGAGGGTGTCATGGGCTACCGCCAGGACGCCTTGAGGATCGCGAGGACGTCGTCGTCGGAGAGGGGCGAGGGGTCGCAGGAGAAGAGCATCCCGACGGCCTTGCGCGCGAGGGGCGCCATGCCGGGGAGCTCGTCCTCGCGGATGCCCCAGTCGCTCATCGCGAGGGCGTCCACGCCGCAGGCCTTCTGGAGCGCGGCGAGGGCGTCGAGGAAGTCCTCGGGCTTCGTGGCGTCGGCCTTGCCGAGCGCGCGGGCCATCTCGACGAACTTCTCCGGGCAGTCGCCGCGGTCGATGAACGTCTTGTAGTAGGCCAG
>JAFPUX010000453.1 GCA_017413145.1 Kiritimatiellia bacterium
CCGTCTACGCGGCCCTCGCGGCGCTGCCCGCGCTCCGGCCCGTCCCGGCGGGCGCCCGCCCGCCGGCGCCGCTCCCGGCGGACGCGCTCGCGGTCCCGACGTTCCGTTCGGCGGTCTCGGCGCTCGGCGCGGCGGGGATGGCCGTTATCGGCCTCACCGCCCTGGGCGCGATCTTCACGAACCTCGTGGGCAACACGATGGTCTCGAGCCGGCTCGTCTCGTCGATGGCCGCGGAGGGCGTCTTCCCGGCGGCGCTCGCCGCGACGGGCCCGGACGGCGCGCCGCGGCGGGCGGTCCTCGCGATCGCCGGGGTGTCGCTCTTCGTCCCGCTGCTCGGGCGCACGGCGATCGGGTTCATCGTGGACGTGACGACGGTCGGCGCCGCGATCGCCTACGTCTACGTCTCGGCCGCCGCGCTGCGGACGGCGCGCTCGCTGCCGCCGGGCCCGGCGCGTCGGCGCGACGAGATCGCCGGCTCGCTCGGCGCGGCGCTCTCGCTCGCGATCGCGGCGCTCTTCCTGCTGCCGAACCTGTTCGGCGGCGGCTCGCTGATGGCGACGGAGTCCTACTTCATCCTCGCCATCTGGTGCGTGGCGGGGATCATCGCGTTCCTCGCCGTGTGCCGGCGCGACCGCGAGCACCGGTTCGGGCGCTCGCCGATCGTCTGGCTCGGGCTGCTCGCGCTCGTGCTCTTCCTCTCCGTCACGTGGATGCGCCAGTCCACTTTCGAGGCGACGGAGGAGGTCTTCGGCGACATCGAGGGCCGCCCCGCCGCGGGCGCCGTCTTCGAGACGCTCGAGGAGGGCAAGACGCGCCTGGAGCGCTCGATCCTGCGCCACAGCCTCGTGCAGACCGGAACCACGGTCCTCTCCTTCGTGCTGCTGCTCGGGCTCTACGCCGTCCTGCGCCGCCGCGAGCTCGACATGGAAGCCGAGAAGGCCCGCGCGAAGAGCTACTTCTTCTCGACCGTGAGCCACGACATCCGCACGCCGCTCAACGCCATCATCGGCTATTCGGAGATGCTCAGGCAGGGCATCCGCGACGCCGACGAGCGCGAGAAGGCGCTCGACTCCATCGTCGTGAGCGGCCGCACCCTGCTCGGGCTCGTGAACGACGTGCTCGACCTCTCCAAGCTCGAGAGCGGCAAGATGGAGATCGAGCCCGAGCCGACCGACTGCCCGCGCCTCCTCGGCGAGCTGGCGGACGCCTTCCGCGCGACGATCGCCAACCCCGCGCTGGAGCTGCGCTGCCGCCCCGGCGCGATGCCGCTCCTCATGCTCGACCCGCAGCGCCTGCGCCAGGTCGTCTTCAATCTCGTCGGCAACGCGGTCAAGTTCACCGAACGCGGCCACGTCGAGATCCGCGCGGCGTGGGAGCCCGGCGCGGACGGCGCCGCGGGGACGTTCCGCCTCGACGTCGAGGACACCGGCTGCGGCATCGGCAAGAAGGACCTCGCGCGCATCGCCTCGGCCTACGTGCAGGTCGGCTCCAAGACCGGCCGCAACGGCGGCACCGGCCTCGGGCTCGCCATCTGCAAGCAGCTCGCCGCCGCGATGGGCGGGAGGCTCGAAGTCGTCTCGGAGCCCGGCCGCGGCTCGACCTTCTCGCTCGTCGTTCCCGGCGTGCGCGCCGCGGGCGAGGCGGAGAAGGCGGCCTGCCGCGGGCGGCTCGGCCGCGCGCAGGAGGAACTGGACAGATGCAAGACCGTCCGCGCGGAACTCGGCCGGAAGGCGGAGAGCCTGACCGGCGAAATCGAGCGCATCCGCGAGGCGGCGGCCGCCGCCGCGGACAAGGTCCACAAGGCG
>JAFPUX010000454.1 GCA_017413145.1 Kiritimatiellia bacterium
GTTGCGGCGGAGTCCCGCCGCGATCGGCAGGACGCCGCACGAGCAGATCGGCAGCGGGACGCCGACGAGCACGGCGCGCAGGACGCCGGAGAGGCCCGTGCGCCCGCCGAGCGCCCGGTTCACCCACGCCCGCGGGATCCAGACGGCGAGCACGCCCGCCGCGAAGAAGCCGGCGACGAGCCACGGCGACATCGCCGCGAACACCCGGAGGGCCGAGAGGAGAAGATCGACAAGCCGTTCCATCGTTCCGCCTCCCTACGCCATCTTCGAGAAGTTCTCGAGCGCCTCGGCGAACGACTCGATCGTCTCGTCGGCGTTGCCGCTCTCGATGCCCTCGCGGACGCAGTGCCGCAGGTGGGCGTCGAGGATGATGAACGACAGGCGGTGCAGCGCGCCGTTGGCCGCGTTGAGCTGCGTGAGGATGTCCTCGCAGGGCGTATCCGTCTCGAGCATCTTGTGGACGCCGTTGAGCTGGCCCACGATCTTCCTGAGCCGAAGCTGCAGGGCCGTCAGATCTTCCTTGTCCCGGTTCTTCATGTTTTCTCCGTTCCGTTGGAAACGGGGCGGAGTCTACCATACCCCCGTAGGGTATGTCAAGCGCTTCCGGCGCGTGGGGCCGCCGAGGACCGGCGGATCAGGGGACGGGCAGGGCGTCGAAGACGGGCGCAAGGGCGTCGGCGCGATCCGCGCGGCAGACGAAGTGGTAGGTCGCCGTCGCCTCCGGGTCGCGCAGGGGGACCACGACGCGGCCCTCCGGCGCGGGGGCGCGCGAGGCGGCGACCGCGGTGTGGAAGGCGGGCAGGTCGGAGTTCGCGACGATGCGCCGCGTCGCGTCCAGCGTCTCCTGCTCCAGGAAGGTCGCGCGGGGGATCTTCGCCCGGCAGAGCGGCATCCAGAAGCCGATGGCCCCGAAGACGACGAAGGTCTCGCCCGCCAGGTCGGCGAACCGGAGCGTCTTCCGCCGCGCGAGCGGATGCACCGGCGGGAGCATCACGCCGAGGCGTTCGCGCAGGAACGCCCGGCCGCGCCAGGCGGGGCCGGGCGGCGTCCGCAGCAGGACCGCCGCCTCGATGCTTCCCGCCTCGAGGTCGCGAAGCAGCGTCTCCTCGCTTTCCTCCAGGACCGGCTCGGCAAGCCGACCCGGGATGGCGGAGGCGAGGATCGGGGCGAGCGTCCAGATCGGCGCCGGGGCGATGGCGCCGTAGCGGAAGACGCGCCGCGCCCGGTCGGCTTCGCGAACGGCGGCGGCCATTCCGTCGAGAGCCGCGAGGACGGCCCGCGCGTGCTCCGCCGCAAGGCGCCCGAGCGGCGCGAGCGACGTGCGCCCGCCGCTGCGGTCGAACAGCGCGACGCCCAGCTCGCCTTCCAGCTTCTGCATGGCGCGGCTCAGCGCCGGCTGCGAGACGAAGAGCGCCTTCGCCGCCGCCGTGAACGAGCCGGTCCGCTCGATCTCCGCGAGTCCGCGGAGCAGGTAGGTTTCGATCATGGCGGCGGATTCTACACGAAAGACCGTCCGGCTGTCCATAACCAAGACGCATGGATTGATGCAAACTTTCAATTGGACGCGACCGGGGCGGAATGCGTAGAATCGACGCCATGAAACGCACCACTCTGCTCGCCGCCCTCGCCGCGCTGCCGCTCTGCGGCTGTGCGCAGGACGCATCCACCACCAACCAAACGGAAACCGCAGCCATGAGCACGAACAAGACGCTCGTCGTCTACTACTCCCGCACCGGGGAGAACTACGCCGTCGGCAACATCACCGAGGGCAACACCGCCATCGTCGCGAAGATGATCGCCGCCAGGACCGGCGCCGACCTCTTCGAGATCAAGACGGCCAAGGCCTACGCCGCCGACTACGACACCTGCATCGAGGAGGCGAAGAAGGAACTGCGCGACGACGCCCGTCCGGCGATCGTCGGCGATGTCGAGAACTTCGATGAGTACGACACGGTCTACGTCGGCTATCCCATCTGGTGGGGCGTCCCGCCGATGTGCGTCTTCACGTTCTTCGAGAAGCACGACTGGGCCGGCAAGACCGTGAAGCCCTTTGCCACGCACGAGGGCAGCGGACTCGGCGGCTCCGTCCGCGCCATCCGCAAGGCCCTCCCCGCCGCCACCGTGGCAGACGGCCTCGCCATCCAGGGCCAGACCGCCCAGAACGACCGCCCCGCCGCGCAGTCCGCCGTCGATCAATGGCTGGGGAAGTAGAACGCAAAGGCCGCAAGCGGCGGGGCGATGTGCCATCGTACGCCGCTCCGCGGCTATGGCACAATCGCCCCTCCGGATCGAGTTATTTTCCGAGTCCAGACGCAATTCTCTTCCCGTTTCCATCATGCACCCTCTTTTTCAAAAAGCCCACATCCTGACAGCCCAGGTCATAGATTCCGCGCTTGAAGTCCAGCGACATTTCGGACCGGGACTTCTTGAATCCATCTACGTAAAATGCCTTAATCCCCGACTCGGCGACCGTGGGATTGCCCGAGTCATCCTCAAAGGGGCGGATGCCCCATGAAAATGGTTCTGCCGATCGTGGCATAGCCGCGGAGCGGCGTTCGGTGCCACATCGGCAGAACCGATTGCGATCTTTGCGTTCCAACCAAGAAAGGAAAAAAACATGAACACTACTCTCAAGCTCAACAACGGAATCGAATGCCCGGCCCTGGGCATCGGCACATTCATGCTCTCCCCGGCGGACGCCGAGAACAGCGTCCGCGAGGCGCTCAAGATGGGCTACCGGCTCGTCGACACCGCCGCCGCCTACCAGAACGAGCGCGCCTGCGGGCGCGGCATCCGCGCAAGCGGCGTCGCCCGCGCCGACGTCTTCCTCTCGACCAAGCTCTGGCCGAGCGAATACACGAACCCGCGCGCCGTGGACGAAACGCTGGAGCGCCTCGGCACGGACTACGTGGACCTGCTCTACATCCACCAGCCCGCCGGCGACTGGCTCGCCGGCTACCGCCAGCTCGAGAAGGCGCTCCGCGACGGCAAGGCCCGCTCCATCGGCATCTCGAACTTCGAGGGCCGCTATCTGGAGGAGCTCGCGGCGAAGTGGGAGACCGTCCCGCAGTTCATGCAGGTCGAGGCCCACCCCTACTTCACGCAGCGCGAGCTGCGCACGACGCTCGACCGCCTCGGCATCCGCCTCATGAGCTGGTATCCGCTCGGCCACGGCGACAAGGCGCTGCTGCGCGAGCCCGTCCTCGCGGACATCGCCGCCCGGCTCGGGCGCACCCCCGCACAGGTCGTGCTGCGCTGGCACGTGCAGATGGGATTCTCCGTGATCCCCGGCAGCCGCAACGTCGACCACATCCGCGACAACCTCGCCGTCCTCGACTTTTCGCTCACGGATGCCGACATGGCCGCCATCGCCACGCTCGACAAGGGCGTGCGCTACTACAACCGCACCGACGAGCAGCTCGTGCAGTTCGCCGCCTGGCAGCCGACTTACGAAAAAGCCTAACCCACCGCACCAATCCAAGGAGACACCGCAATGGACCACATCGAAGATCGCATGGAACTCAAGGCCCTCGTCGACAAATACGCGACGGAGAGCGACAGGAACAACCAGGACTGCTATGTCGACATCTTCCGCCCCGACGTCAAGCTCGACGTCTATTTCGGGGGCAAGCTCGGCATGCAGGCCCGCGACGTGCAGGACATGATCCGGCAGTACAAGGCGTTCGGCGCGGCGAAGGTTTCGTTCCACATGAACGGCCAGCAGAACGTGGAGTTCGTCGACGACACCCACGCCACGGGCACCTGCTACGCGCTCGCGACGCTCGTGACCGAGCAGGACGGCAAGGACGTGCTCACGGTCCACGCGGTGCGCTACTTCGACAAGTACGTCAAGATCGACGGCCGCTGGTGGATCGCCGAGCGCGAGCAGCGGTTCGAGTGGACGGCGCTTCCCCCGCTGGCGTAACCATGAAAGAAGTCATTGTTCTCATCGGCACCGGCGGAATCGGTCTGGCCATCGCGCGGCGCGTCGGCGCCGGAAAGCACGTGGTCCTCGCGGACCTCAAGATCGAGAACGCGCAGGCGGCGGCCAAGACGCTCGACGACGCCGGGGTCGAGACGAGCGCCGTCGCGGCCGACCTCGCGTCGCGCGAATCGATCCTTGCGCTCATCGACCACGCGCGCGGCTTCGGCGAGATCCGCGGCGTCGTCTGCGCGGCGGGCGTCTCGCCCTCGCAGGCGCCGGTTTCGACGATCCTCAAGGTGGACCTCTACGGCACCTCGGTGCTGCTGGAGGAGTTCGGCAAGGTCATCGCGGAGGGCGGCAGCGGCATCGTCATCTCGTCGCAGTCCGGCCACCGCCTCCCGGCGCTCCCGGAGGAGCAGAACGCCGCCCTCGCCACGGCGCCGACGGAGGAGCTGCTCGCGCTGCCGTTCATCGCGTCCATCTCGGACACGCTCAAGGCCTACCAGTATGCCAAGCGCTGCAACGTCCTGCGCGTGATGGGCGAGGCGACGAAGTGGGGCCGGCGCGGCGCGACCGTGAACTCGATCTCGCCGGGCATCGTCATCACGCCCCTCGCAAACGACGAGCTCCGCGGCCCGCGCGGCGAGGGCTACCGAAAGATGATCGCCGGGATGCCCGCCGGACGCGCCGGCACGCCCGACGAGATCGGCGACCTCGCGGAGTTCCTGATGTCCTCGCGCGGACGCTGGATCACCGGCGCCGACTTCCTCATCGACGGCGGCTGCACCGCCTCCTACCACTACGGCGAGCTTCAATACCTCAAGGCCACGCACTAACCAACCAACCAACCAACCTATGAAACAAACGATTCTCCTCACTGCTCTCGCCGCGCTGCCGCTTTTCGGTTTTGCGCAGGGCGCAACCACAAACCAGACGGACACCGCCACAATGAGCACGACCAACAAGACGCTCGTCGCCTACTTCTCGTGGAGCGGCAACACGAAGGCCGCGGCGCAATACATCGCGAAGAAGACCGGAGCCGACCTCTTCGAGATCGTTCCGGAGAAGCCGTATCCCGCGGACTACAAGCCCTGCACGGAGGTCGCGAAGGCCGAGAAGGAGGCCGAGGCGCGCCCCGCCATCAAGGGCAGGGTCGAGAACCTGGACCAGTACGACACGGTGTTCGTCGGCGCGCCGGTCTGGCGGTACACCGGTCCGATGCCTCTCTTCACCTTCCTGGAAGGCCACGACCTGAAGGGCAAGACCGTCGTCCCGTTCTGCACCGCCTACAGCGGCCCGTCGGCGACCCTCGACGACATCGTGAAGGCCACCCCCGGAAGCGACCACAAGGACGGCCTCTGCATCGTCACGCAGGAGCTCGCCGGCAAGGGGATGGAGGACAAGCATCCCCAGATCGACGAATGGCTGAAGAAAATCGGGGTCGGGGTGCCCCCGGCCGAGCCCGCCTTCGGCGACGA
>JAFPUX010000455.1 GCA_017413145.1 Kiritimatiellia bacterium
CGGTCACGCCGAGGCGCGTGATCACGTAGAGGAACCCGCCCGCGCCCTTCGCGATCTTCGCGAGGCGCGCGTCGGTCGTCGTGGGCGCGGCGAGGCGGATGACGTGCAGCCCGTGCGCGGCGGTCGCCGCCTCGAGCTCGCCCGACTCCTCCGGCGGGACGTCGACGCACAGGACGCCGTCCGCGCCCGCCGCGGCGGCGTCGCGCGCGAGCGCCTCCCACCCGTAGGCGAAGAGCGGGTTGCCGTAGCTGAAGAGCACGACGGGCGTTTCGTGCCCCGCGTCGCGGAAGCGCTTCACCATCGCGAGCGCCTTGCGCAGGTTCATGCCGCCCGCGATCGCGCGTTGCGACGCGCGCTGGATCACCGGGCCGTCCGCCGTCGGGTCGGAGAACGGGATCCCGAGCTCGATCACGTCCGCGCCGTGCCCGGCGGCGGCGGTCATCATCGCGAAACTCGTTTCCGCGTCCGGATCGCCCGCGGTGAGATAGATCACGAGCGCCTTGCGCCCCCTCGCCTTGAGGTCGGAAAATGTCTTGTCGATGCGGTTCATTTCAATGCGAGGCCTCCCATCCCCTCACGTTCTCGATGTCCTTGTCGCCTCTGCCCGACAGGCACACGACAATCTGCTGGTCGGCGGTCATCGTCTTCGCGGCCTTCAGCGCGGCCGCGAGGGCGTGCGAGCTTTCGAGCGCGGGGATGATGCCCTCGAGCCGGCAGAGGAGGTGGAACGCCTCGACGGCCTCCGCGTCCGTGACCGGGACGTATTTCGCGCGGCCGAGGTCGGCGAGGAGCGCGTGCTCGGGGCCGACGCCCGGGTAGTCGAGGCCGGCGGAGACGCTCCACGCCTCGTGGACCTGGCCGTCCGCGTTCTGCAGGAGGTAGGTTTTCGCGCCGTGCAGGATGCCCTTCTGCTTTCCGCAGATGGAGGCGGCGTGGCGTCCGGTCTCGACGCCCTCGCCGCCGGCCTCGGCGCCGAGGAGCGCGACGCCGGGGTCGTCGAGGAACGGGTAGAACGCGCCGATCGCGTTGGAGCCGCCGCCGACGCATGCGACGACGAGGTCCGGCAGGCGCCCGGTCTTCTCGAGGATCTGCGCGCGGGCCTCGTCGCCGATCACGCGCTGAAAGTCGCGAACCATCTCCGGGTAGGGATCGGGGCCGGCGGCCGTTCCGATCACGTAGTAGGTGTCCGTCGCGTGCGAGACCCAGTAGCGCATCGCCTCGTTCATCGCGTCCTTGAGGGTCTTCGTGCCGGACTCGACCGCGACGACCTCCGCGCCGAGCATCTTCATGCGGAGCACGTTCGGCGCCTGGCGGCGGACGTCCTCCGCGCCCATGAAGACCTTGCACTCCATCCCGAAGCGCGCGGCGATCGTCGCCGTCGCGACGCCGTGCTGCCCGGCGCCCGTCTCGGCGATGACCTTCGTCTTGCCCATCCGCCGCGCGAGGATCCCCTGCCCCACCACGTTGTTGATCTTGTGCGCGCCGGTGTGGTTGCAGTCCTCGCGCTTGAGGAAGATCTTCGGGCCGCCCGCGTGGGCGGTGAGGCGTTCGCAGAAATCGAGCGGCGACGGACGCCCCGCGTAGTCGCGGAGCATCGCGCGGAACTCGGCGTCGAACGACGGGTCCTTCTTCGCCGCCTCCCACGCGGCCTTGAGTTCGTCGATGGGCGCGGCGAGCGTCTCGCCGATGTAGCGTCCGCCGTAGGGTCCGAAGTGTCCGCCCGCGTCGGGCTGGGAACCGATGTAGTGGTTTGCGTTCATGGCAGGGCGGGATTCTAGGTGTTTCTATTAATAGAGTCAAGCGAAAAATCGCGGCCTTGCGCGACGCACGGACGACAGGGCGGCTTCGGCGAGCGGCGTCAAGCGTGAACGACCCGTCGCGATGGAGTCACACCCGCGTCGGCATCGGCTACGCCTCAAAGCGCGATCAGAAGCTCCAGTCGAGGTTCGTCGCCATTTCTTGGCATGTCGCGTCCTCGCAACGGACGAAGCGCACGGGGCGGCGGTCTGGGCCCGCGCCCGGCGGCGGGTTGCGCCAGACGTCCTCGAACGCGTTCCCGCGGACTTCGACGCCGCGCGCGGATTCGACGTAGACGCCGCCCGCGCCGCAGCCGCGGAACGCGTTGCCGACGATCCGCAAATCGCGGTGGACGCCCGCCGGGCAGTTGCCGGGTCCGGCGTCGTGGCTCGTTTTCACCGTGACCGCGCCGAGGTTCGCGGGCGAGCCGTTCATGCCGCACTTCTCGAACGTGCAGCCGGAGATTTCGACGTCCTCGGCCGGTCCCGCCTCGAACCAATGGCGGAAGTCCGGCGCGACGAGGACGGCGGGCAGCGCGAGGCCGCGGAACGAGCAACCGCGGACGCGCACGTGCCGGGTCTGGAGCAGGAATCCGCGAGCCCGCGAGTTCTCCACGGCGCAGTCCTCGATCTCGACGGACGGGAAGTCGCGCTCGTTCGCGACGAAGTCGCCGGGGGCAATCGCGGCGGCGTCCGCATCGGTTGGCCCGACGGCGCCGCGGCCGGAGTCGCGCCACGACTTCACCGAGAATCGGCCTTTCGGGAGGAGCGTGGCGGCGTCGTAGACGGCAAGCGAGTCGCCGGGGCGCGCCCAGCCGCGCGGCAGCCGCGCCTTCCCGCCGCGCGGGTCGCGGCAGACGACGGAAAGCGCGCCCGTGGCGGGGTCGAAGGACTCGATCGCGGCGGCCTTCGCGTGGACGTTGAGCGCGTCGTCGCCGAGCCCGCGGAAGCGGCAGCCGCGCAGAACGAGGCGTCCGGCGAGGCCGACGACGTGGATGCCGTCGGCGTTCGCGGCGTAGAGAGCGGGGTCTCTGTCGGGGGCGAGGATGCGGAAGCGCTCGAAAAGGACGTTCTCGGACAGGGGCCGGATCGTCGCGCCGAAGCTCGGGCAGCGCTCGATTCCGATGTCGCGGAAGGCTGTGTCGCGAGAGGCTTCGACGACGAAGACGGAATGGCCGTAGATCGTGTAGCGGTAGAGGACGCGATGGCCGACGCGGAGTCGGCGCAGCGCGGAGTCGTCCGGCGCCTTCACGCGGATGCGCTGCGGGCCGACGACCTCGTAGGCGAGGCCGGTCGCCTTCGCGCGCACGCCGCCCTCGCCGTCGGGGAGGAGCTCGGTGCGGACGTTCCGGTCGTCGTAGGTCTCGATCGCGTAGTCCGGCATGCCCTCCTCGTCGAAAGTGTCGGACCCGTAGACGTGCTCCCAGCCGGTGATCGGGAACCGCGGGTCGATCCCGGCTTCGTAGGTGCCGTCCGCCGGGTTCTTCGCCACGACGCGGCCGGAGGCGTTCACCGGGTTGTCGGTCGTGACGCGGAAGCCCTCGAACGCGACGCCCGAGCAGTCCTTCACGAGGACGCGCGGCGTGATCAGCCAGACCGGCTCCTCCCACGGCGAATAGTGCAGCACGAGGACGGTGCCGGCCCCTCCGCGAACCGTCAGGTTCGTGCGCCCGACGACGGAGATCGAGCCCGCGAGGCGGATTTCGCCGTCCGGCAGTTGCACCGTCCCGCCGTCCGGCGTCGCGTCGATCGCCGCCTGCAGCGCCCGGGCGTCGAAGGGACGCTGCGACGGCGGGGCTTCCCCTGCGGAGGCGGTCGCGCCCGCGCAGAGCGCGGCGAGCGCCGCCAGACACGCCGATACCGGCGATGGTTTCTTCGTGCTTGCCATGCCGGACACTCTAGCACAACCCGCAGCGGGAGGAAAGCCGGGGCGCACCCCGAATTCTCTTGATCACGGCGCCGCGGATTCCAGAAGTTTGAAGAACACCCCCGCGCAGGCGAGGGCGTCGTCGAGGGCGTCGTGGCTGTTGACGCCGTCCACGCGGAGCGCGTCGACGAGCGTGGCGAGCCGGTGGTCGGGCAGGTCGGGCCGCAGGCGGCGGGAGAGCGCGAGCGTGCAGCACGTCTCGACGCCGGATGGTTCGAAGACGAGATCGAACTTGCCGCACTCCTGCCGGAGCATCCGCAAATCGAACGGGGCGTTGTGGGCGACGAGCAGCACATCGTCGCCGAGGAACCCGAAAAACCGCTCCATCGCCTCCTCCGGCGCGACGCCGTGCTCGCAAAGGAACGGCATCGACAGCCCGTGCACCGCCTCCGCCCACGGGTTCATCGGGCACGTCGGCCGCACGTAGACCGCCATCGTCCGCGCGAGCGTCCCGTCGACGAATTCCGCCGCGGCGATCTGGCAGATCTCGTCCCACGCCGTCCCGCCCGTCGTCTCCGTGTCGAACGCGACCACCCGCCCCGCCCGAGCCCGGGCGGCGATGAGGGGAAGCGTCCTGGAGTTGATTCTCATCGTGGCGGTCGGAAACGAACCGGGTCATGGAACGAGACGGTCGTAAACCTGCTTGTCCCTTTCCGAAAAACAGCAGAACACCACTTCCATGTCCGGCCGCGCGGAGGCGCGCCCGGACATGAACGTCCGGACTTCCCGGACCGCGATCTTCGCCGCGTCTTCGATCGGATAGCCGTAGACGCCGGTGGAGATGCAGGGGAAGGCGATGGAGCGGCAGTCGTTTTCGGCGGCGAGGGCGAGGGCGTTGCGGTAGCAGGCGGCGAGGAGCTCCGGTTCGCCGTGGCGGCCGTCGCGGTAGACGGGGCCGACGGTGTGGAGCACGAATTTCGCCGGCAGGCGGAAGCCCGGCGTGATGCGCGCTTCGCCGATCGGGCAGCGGACGCCCGGCCGCACTTCCGGCACCGCGAGGCAGGCTTCGTAGAGCTCGCGGCCCGCGGCGCGGTGGATGGCGCCGTCCACCCCGCCGCCGCCCAGCATCGCCTGGTTGGCCGCGTTGACGATGGCGTCGACCGTAAGGGTCGTGATGTCGCCCTGGACGATCCGGATCATGGCGTTGTCTTCCGGCCGACAAGACTACCACGGCCGCGCGTCGCCGCGCAAGCGACTCCCCGGCGATCAGGCGAGGAAGGCGGGATCGCCGGCGAGGGAACGGGCGGCCGTGATGGCCGCGAGGACGCGGGAGCGGTCTTTCCGGCCGGGGGCGGATTCGATGGAGGAGGACAGGTCGAAGAAGCAGGCGCCGGAGGCAGCGGCCGCGGCGGGGAGGTTGTCCGGCGAGAGGCCGCCCGCGAGGGCGAAGGGGCGCGGCGCGAGGGCGCGCGCGACGGACCAGTCCCACGCGGCGCCGTTGCCGCCC
>JAFPUX010000456.1 GCA_017413145.1 Kiritimatiellia bacterium
CGCCACGCTCCTGCTGGACGACGCCGCGCCGCGCCTCTTCCCGCAGCCGCTCCGCGGGCGGCTGGAAGCCGCGCGGCGCGAGGCGAAGGCGCTGCTCGAATCCGCGGCGGGGCGGACGGTCAAGGATTTCCGCCAGGCGCTCGCGCGGCGCGAATGGCGGCGGACGGGATAGCCGCCGGGAGCATTTTCGCGCGCGCGAGGGCGCGAAAGTGTTGACACGCGGGCGCGATTGGGCTATCCTTACACGCATCCAATCCTTTCCACCCACCCGTCCCGGCCTCCTCCGGGCCCGCGGACAACCCCACATGAGCACGCTTGTCACCATCGAAACGTCGCTCGGCACGATGAAGGCCGAGCTCTACGAGGACAAGGCGCCCGCCACGGTCGCCAACTTCCTCGCCTATGCCGACGAAGGCTTCTACGACGGCACGGTCTTCCACCGGGTCATCCCCGGCTTCATGATCCAGGGCGGCGGCTTCACGCCGGACATGGAGCAGAAGCCGACGAAGCCCCCGATCAAGAACGAGGCCCGCAACGGCCTCAAGAACGAACGCGGCACGCTCGCGATGGCGCGCACGTCGGTCGTGGACTCCGCCACCTGCCAGTTCTTCGTGAACCACCGGGACAACGGCTTCCTCGACTTCTCCGCCCCGACGATGCAGGGGTGGGGCTACGCCGTGTTCGGCAAGCTGACGGACGGCTACGACGTGCTCGACAAGATCGCCGCGGTCGAAACCGGCCGCTCCGGCTACTTCGAGAACGTCCCGAGGAAGCCGGTCGTCATCCTCTCGGTCAAGAGGGCCTAGCCCCATGCCAGCGAGGAAGAAGGCGAAGTCCGCCACGTGCGCGTGCGGGCATGCGCACGAAAACGCGCCGGCCCCGCGCCGGAGCGCGCCGCACGCGCGCCCCGACTGGGACACCTACTTCATGGACATCGCCCACGTCGTGAAGACGCGCAGCAACTGCTCGCGGCGGCAGGTCGCGGCGGTGATCGTGAAGGACCGGCGCATCATCTCCACCGGCTACAACGGCACGCCCCGCGGGGTGCGCAACTGCTGCGACGGCGGCTGCGCGCGCTGCGCGTCGGACGCGCCGTCCGGCACCGGCCTCGGCGAGTGCATCTGCTCGCACGCCGAGGAGAACTCCATCACCCAGGCCGCCTACCACGGCATCAGCACGAAGGACGCGACGATCTACGTCACGCTCTCGCCGTGCCTGATGTGCTCCAAGATGATCATCAACGCGGGCATCCGCGAGGTGGTCTACGACGAGGAGTACTCCGTGACCGAGCAGACTCGCGCCATCCTCCGGGAGGCGGGCGTGGAGCTGCGCCGGCTCGAGGGGTACGTCCGCAAATGAAGTCCCTGCGCGACTACATCTTCGAGATCCCGGACTTCCCCGCGCCGGGGATCCTGTTCCGGGACATCACGGGCATCCTCGACTCGGGCGCCGGCTTCGGCCTGTGCTGCGCGGACCTCGCGGACGCGGTCGCCGGCCTCGACTTCGACCTCGTGGCCGGGATCGAGAGCCGGGGCTTCATCTTCGGGGCGCCGCTCGCCGAACGCTTCCACAAGCCGTTCGTGCCCGTCCGCAAGATGGGGAAGCTGCCGCGCAAGACCGTCTCCCAGACCTACTCGCTGGAATACGGGACCGCGACGATCGAGATGCACGAGGACGCCGTGAAGCCCGGCGAGCGCGTCGTCCTGGTGGACGACCTGCTCGCCACGGGCGGCACGATGGCGGCCGCGTGCTCGCTCGTCGAGCGGCTCGGCGGCGTCGTCGCCAAGATCCTGTTCGTCGTCGAGCTCAAGGGCTTCGACGCGCGGAACACCACGCTCGCCGGCCGGCCGGTCGTCACGCTCCTCACCTACGAGGGCAAGTGACCGCGGGGTCGGCCTTCCACATCCAAAACCCAGAATCCCAAATTTCAAATCTCAAATCTCAGATTTCAAAACACATCCCGCCACTCAACCTCCCACCTCCAACCTCTAACCTCTAACCTCTAACCTCGCAAACAAGGATTCCCCATGCTCGAAAGACTCTTCCGCCTTCGCGACAACAAGACCTCGGTCCGCACCGAGATCGTCGCGGGCCTCACCACGTTCATGACGATGGCCTACATCCTGGCCGTCAACCCCGACATCCTGTCGGCCTCCGGCATGCCGAAGGGCGGCGTGTTCGTCGCCACCGCGCTCGCCGCGTTCGTCGGCACGCTGTTCATGGCGTTCTTCGCCAACTATCCGTTCGTCCTGGCGGCCGGCATGGGCCTGAACGCCTACTTCGCCTTCTCCGTCTGCGGCGACATGGGCTACAGCTGGGCGTTCGCGCTGCTGGCGGTGTTCGTGGAGGGCCTGATCTTCCTGGCGCTGTCGGTCACGCCGGTGCGCGAGGCGATCTTCAACGCGATCCCGGTCTCGATCAAGAAGGCGGTCGCCGTGGGCATCGGCCTGTTCATCACGCTGATCGCGCTCAAGAACGCCGGCATCATGATCCCGGACCAGGCGACCTACATCAAGCTCGTCTCGTTCCACACCGCCCCGTTCCACACGAGCGTGATCGTCGCCGTCCTCGCCCTCGTCGGCACGATCCTCACCGCCGTGCTGCTCGCGCTCCGCCTCAAGGCGGCGATCCTGCTCGGCATCCTCGGGACGTGGCTCCTCGGCATCGTCGCGGAGCAGACCGGCCTCTACGTCCCCGACCCCGCGGCGGGCTTCTACTCCACGGTCCCGCACTTCGGCGCCTACTTCTCCGACCTCGGCCAGTCCGTGAAGGACTTCGGCACCACCTTCGGCGCGATCTTCGAGCCGTCCGCCTGGACGCACACGGCGAAGGACGGCACCGTCACCGCCGGCACCGCGCTCGCCTTCTCGATGAACTTCTTCGTCGTGATGTTCGCGTTCTTCTTCGTGGACCTCTTCGACACGCTCGGCACGCTCATCGGCGTCTCGATGAAGGGCGGCTTCCTCGACAAGCAGGGGCGCCTGCCGCGCATCAGCGGCGCGCTCTACGCCGACTCCGTCGCGACCTCCGTGGGCGCCGTCTTCGGCACCTCGACCACCACGACCTTCGTCGAGTCCGCCTCCGGCGTCGCCGCCGGCGGCAAGACGGGCCTCACCGCCGTCACGGCCGCGCTGCTCTTCCTCGTCTCCATCCTCTTCGCGCCGGTCTTCCTCGCGATCCCCGGCTTCGCCACGACGCCGGCGCTCGTCGTCGTCGGCTTCATGATGATGTCGTCCGTGACGTCGATCGACTTCAACGACGTCGGCGAGGGCCTGCCGGCCTTCCTCGCGATCGTCGCGATGCCGTTCTTCTACTCCATCAGCGACGGCATCATGTTCGGCGTCATCTCGTACACGATCGTGAACCTCTGCACCGGCAAGGCGCGCAGGATCTCCCCGGTGATGTACGTGCTGACGGTTCTCTTCATCGCCAAGTACGCCCTCATGTAGGGGCGGCGCGGCACAGACCGCAAAGACAGCAATGTTTCCCAAGAATTTCTTCAAGTTCCGGTGGGTCACGCGCGCGGAGAGCCATCCGCGCCGCGAGATCATCGTGAATTCCGAAAGGCTCGAAACCCGGGTGGCCGTCCTCGAAAACGGCCGCCTCGAGGAATACCAGGTCGAGCATCCCGGCCAGGAGCGCCTCGTCGGCTCCATCTACCGCGGCCGCATCCAGAACCTGCAGGACGACCTCCAGGCGGCGTTCGTGAACATCGGCATGCGCAAGAACGCGTTCCTGCACTACTGGGACATGAACACGGACGACGACTCGCTGCTGGACGACGACGACGCCTCCGGCGGCGACGAGGACGACGATTCCGGCAAGGGCGGCCGCGGCAACGGCGGCGGCAAGCGCAAGGGCGGCAAGCGCCTCACCAACGAGGAGATCGCCAAGCGCTACCCGGCCGGCTCGGTCATCACCGTCCAGGTCTCCAAGGGGCCGATCGGCACCAAGGGCCCGCGCATCACCGCGGCGCTCTCGATCCCCGGCCGCTACCTCGTGCTCATGCCCGGCGGGCGCCTGCGCGGCGTCTCCCGCAAGATCGGCGACGCGCAGGAGCGCGAGCGCCTCCGCAAGATCCTCGCCAAGCTCGAGAAGGTCCGCTCGCTCCCGAAGGACTGCGGACTGATCGTCCGCACCGCGGCGCAGGGCGTGTCCCACGGCGCGCTCGTGAACGACCTGCGCGTGCTGCTCGGCGCCCTCGCCGACATGCAGGCCGCGCAGCGCGAGCTGCCCGCGCCGTGCTGCGTCTACGAGGAGCCCGACCTCGTGATGCGCGTCGTGCGCGACTCGATGACCGAGGACGTCGACCGCATCGTCGTGGACGACCCGGTCATCTACGAGCGCGTCCGCAAGGAGTGCGCCCGCATCTCGCGCCGCGCCCGCAACCTCGTGCAGCTCTACGACGGCAACTACCCCGTCTTCGACCACTACGGCGTCGAGGCGCAGCTCGAGGAGGCGTTCCGGCGCAAGGTCCCGCTCAAGAGCGGCGGCTACCTGGTGATCGACGAAACGGAGGCCCTCATCGCGGTCGACGTGAACACCGGCCGCCACAAGGGCAACGGCTCGCAGGAGGACGCGATCCTCGAAGTGAACCTCGAGGCCGTCGAGGAGGTCGCGCGCCAGCTGCGCATCCGCAACATCGGCGGCCTGGTGGTGCTGGACCTCATCGACATGAAGTCCCGCAAGCACCAGCAGCAGGTCTACCGCGCGCTCAAGAACGCGTGCCGCCGCGACAAGGCGCGCACGAACGTGACGCAGATCTCCGAGCTCGGGCTCCTTGAGATGACGCGCCAGCGCTTCGAGCAGAGCCTCCTCTCGCAGATGTACGCGCCCTGCGCGCACTGCCACGGCCACGGCGTCATCAAGTCGCCGATGCAGCTCTCGATCGACATCCAGCGGCGCCTCAAGTCGCTGACGGCGCTCCTCACGGACGAAAAGAAGGAGACGGACCTGCAGGTCTGCATCCACCCGACCGTGTTCGACCGCATCCGCACCGAGGACGCGTCGCTCGTCCGCGAGATCCAGGACGGCTACAAGGCGCGCCTCACGTTCAAGAGCGAGCCGCTTCGCCCCGCCGACTCCTTCGCGATCGCCGACGCGTCGTCCGGCCAGGTGCTCTTCTCGGCCGGCGACCAGCCCGCGTAGCGCCGCCCCCGCGCCCCCATCCCCCCCTCCGACGTTTCCAACTCTCCGATTCCGTTTTGCCATGAGCGACCAACCCGACACCACGCCCCAGATCGAGTACGACCGTCTCGACAACATGAACTGCCCCGCCTGCGGCGCCCTCGTGGACCTCGCCGGCATCGAGCCGTTCTCGACCATCGAGTGCCCGGCGTGCAAGGCGGCCGTCGAAGTGCCCGCCAAGTTCGCGCACTTCCGGCTCCTCAAGAAGCTCGGCTCCGGCGGCATGGGCACGACGTTCCTCGCCGAGGACGAAGGGCTCGACCGCAAGGTCGCGATCAAGGTCATGCAGAACTTCATGGCCGGCGACCCGAAGGCGTTCGACACGTTCAAGAACGAGGCGCAGAGCGCCGCGAAGCTGAACCACCCGCACGTCGCGCAGGTCTACTCGTTCGGCCGCGAGAAGGACATTCCCTACCTGGAGATGGAACTCGTTCCGGGCGGCGACCTCTCGAAGTTCATCGCGGACGGCACGGTCCTCGACCCCGCGTTCGTGATCCGCGTGGGCATGGAGATCGCCGAAGGCCTCAAGGCGGCCGAGGAGGGCGGGCTCTTCCACGGCGACGTGAAGCCGGAGAACATCCTCTTCGACGAGAACATGAACGCGAAGCTCGTCGACTTCGGCCTCGCGAGCCGCGCCACGCAGGGCAAGAGCGACGAGCTCTGGGGCACGCCCTACTACATCGCGCCGGAGAAGGTCCAGAAGAAGATGAACAGCGCCCGCAGCGACATCTTCAGCCTGGGCGCCACGCTCTACCACGCCATCGCCGGCAAGCCGCCGTTCGACGGCGCGGACGCGGTCGAAGTCATCAAGGCCCGCTTCAAGGGGCCGGCCAAGCCGCTGGACCAGGTCCGCCCCGGCGTCGAGCCCGAGGTCGCGCGCATCGTGACGCGCATGATGTACAGCGACCTGTTCCAGCGCTACCCGAACTACAATTCGCTCATCGGGGACATGAAGAAGTACCTCGCGGGCGTCCCCAAGCTCCGCAAGCAGGGCCCGAAGGCCGCGGTCTCCGCGCTCACGCGCAAGAACGCGACGGGGCTCGTCGAGGCCGAGGGCGCGGCGGCCGCCGCCCCGCAGCCGTCCGGGTCGAAGAAGAAGTTCGTCATCACGAAAGGCTCGATGGAGGCCGCCGAGGCCCGCAAGCAGATGGAAGACGCGGCGGCCGCCGCGTCCGGCTCCGCCGCGGACGGGACGCCTTCGCAGAAAAGCGGCGGCAAGATCGTCCTCAAGAAGCACGGCGGCTCGGTCCTCGGGCCGCTGCCGAAGGAGGAGGGGGCGCCGGGCGCGCCCGCGCCCGAGGCCGAGGTCGAGGAGCCGGTCCTCGGACCGGACGGAAAGCCCGTGATCGGACCGGACGGCAAGCCGGTCATGAAGAAAAAGAAGAAGAAATCCGGCAAGGGCTGCCTGATCGCCATTCTCGTCTGCCTCGGGCTGCTCGTGGCCGGGACGGTCACGGGGATTTCGATGTACCGGAGCAAGATGCGGCGCCAGGCGGCGCGCCTCTCCGAGTTGCGCGACGAGGCCGCGAGAGTCGAGCGCGAATACGCGTCCCTGCCCGCGAAGATCGACCGCCACCTCGGCAAGATCCGCGCCGTCGACGCCGAGGCCGCCAAGATCGTCGAAGGCATCAACGACCTGTGCGAGAAGGCGGCGGGCGCGCGGTTCGAGGTGCCGGACCTGGAGCCGGACCTGCCGCCGGAAGTCGACCCGTCCGCCGAGATCATCTCCGCCACGGGCGGGGGCGAAGGCGGCGAGGGCGCGACGAACGCGCCGCCCGCGACCGTGATCGACACGTCCGGCGCGCCCGCGCCCGCCGAGGCCGCGGCTCCCGCCCCGGCGCCGGAACCGCCCAAGCCGAAGGCCCGCAAGCGCAGCGCGTTCAAGGTCCTCGCGGAGATGTACGCCGAGGAGAACGGCTACGAACTGGCGATCGCCGAGGACCTGCTTCGGCAGGAGGCCAAGGCGAACGGCAAGACGAGCGAAGACTTCGCCAGGGACGCGCTCAAGGCCGGCGGCATCGAAATCGGCGACGACGGCGAGCTGGTGGAAGCGGAGCCCTCCGGGGACGGCGGCGAAGCCTCCTACGGCGTCGTGGACGGCGGCGGCGGCGCGTCCGCGGAGCAGGATCCCTCGAACCATCCGTACTTCGGCATGGTCGACAACATGCTCTGGGGGCCCGTCCGGGAGATCCGCGAGAACATGCGCCGCTGCGAGCGTCTCGCCGCGCGCGAGGGCGTCGTGTTCGAGCCGGTCCCGCCGGTGGAGACCATGTCGATCGCCTTCAAGGCCAAGGAGGCGATGCTGCTGGAGGCGATCGACGTGCGCAAGGGCGCCGTGACCGCCCGCGAGGACCTCGTCAAACAGGCGCGCACGCTCTCCCGCAAGTCCGACGACGCGCTCAAGGCGCTCCGCTCCAAGCGCAAGGACCTCGAGCGCGAGGGCAAGCGCTACCAGGGCGAGCGCGAGCGCCGGCTCAAGGCCGAGCGCGAGGAGCGCGAGGCCCGCGAGGCCGAGGAGCGCGCGCGCCAGGCGGAGATTTCGCGCCAGGCCGTGGCGTCCGAGGAGGTGTCCCGCGTCCGCTCCGTGGCCGAGAAGTTCAAGCCGCGCGTCGTCGCGTTCGAGTACGACGGCTTCATCGAGGCGCTCCAGAAGATGGAGAAGGAGCTTTCGCAACCCGAAAGCCGCGAGGAGCTGCGCTGGACGATGGAGCGCGTGCAGCGCGTGAAGGACCTGCGGGCCTGGATCATCGGCGACCTGCGCAAGAACGGCATGCTGCGCTTCGGCTACCAGAACAAGTACGACATCCAGGGCGTGACGAGCAACGGACGCGAACTGCTGATGCCGCCGCCCAAGCCGAACGTCCAGATTGCCAAGCTCGAGACCAAGGACTGGCTCGAACTGATCCGCAAGCTGATCGAGAAACGCAGCCCCGAGCGCCGCGCGCTCAACACGATGGAGCGCGGCGAGCTCTACCTCAACGCGGCCCTCTTCTGCTACCTGCACGGCGGCGACAGCTACAACGCGATCAACCTCTGCAAGCGCTACGCCAAGGAGGCGATCACGCTGCGCACCGCCTACGCGCACGACGCGCACAAGCTCATCCCGATCCTCGGGCCCGAGGAGGGCGCCGAGGGCGAGGGCGGCGCGGAAGGCGACGACGGGGCGACGTTCTAGCCCGCGGACGGAGTCCGGACGATGAAAGGCAAGGGCAAGCCGGCGGCAAAGGCGGACGAGGTCGGGCTGATCGCTTCGTTCCAGGTGGACCACACACGCATCGGGTACGGCATCTTCGTGAGCCGCCGCGACCGGGTGGGGGACGCGTTCCTGACCACGTTCGACGTCCGCATGAAGCGGCCGAACGCCGAGCCGGCGATCCACCCAAACGCCATGCACACGATCGAGCACGTGGTCGCGACCTACCTGCGCAACTCGCCGTTCCGCGACCATGTCGTGTACTGGGGGCCGATGGGCTGTCTGACGGGGTTCTACTTCCTCACGAGCACGGAGCACGAGATCATGCCCCGCGAGATCGAGCGGCTGGTGCGCGCGGCGTTCCGCCACCTGGCGAACTACCGCGGCCCGGTGCCGGGCGCCACGCCCGTGAACTGCGGCAACTACCTCCTCCACGACCTCCCGACGGCGAGGCTCGAGGCGCGGGCGTTCCTCGCGAAGGAGTGGTCGTTCGAGTACCCGCCCGCCCGGCGCGTCCGGGCGGGCTCGCGCACGTTCTACGACGCCTGACCGCGCCGATCCGGAGCCGCCCCCGATGCCCGACGCGATCCAGACCTTCCTGCGCAACCTCGCCGCCGGCGCGACGCGCCGGGCGGAGACCGTCTCCACCTCGGCGTGGGGGCGCTCCCGCTCGTTCGAGTGCTTCGACCTGTTCGACGACACGTTCGTCTTCGAGGAGGGCATCCTCGACAGCCTCGAGAACAAGGACTCCGTCGTCCTCGTCCCCAAGGCCGCGCTGCGGCGCGGGGGCGTCGGGCCGGACGGCGCGCGCGTCTTCGGCAACGTCATGACCGTCGCCTCCGGCAACCACGCCGTGACGAGCCTGCCGCTGCTGGACGGCCGCTTCTGGGGCCTCTCCGACCTCTCGCCGGAGGAGCAGTCCGACGCGCTCGCGCGCAAGCTCGTCTGCGCGAACGTCGTCGGCGACACCTTCGAGCTCTCGCAGCGCGGCGTCTCCACCGCGGACCTCGTGGAGATGGACGACTGGCTCCTCGCGCTCGGCTTCCCGATGCGGCGCGTCGTGCTCGCGGACCGCGTGGACGAGACGATCGAGTTCTACGCGCACCGCGGCCAGGAGTGGCGCATCAAGCCGCTCGCGTGGACGCTCGGCGAAATGGAGCAGGCGCTGCGGTCGTCCGTCTCGCGCATCCACTCGCCCATCCGCTACTACCACAACGTCCGCGGCGTCCACTTCCTCACCTACGCGAACTTCCGCCGCTGGGGCGCCCTGCTCCGGACCGACCCGGAGGGCTTCCTCCAGGGCCTGCGCGAGCTGTGCGGGACCACGACCGGGCAGCCCGTCTGCAACCTGCTGCTCCCGAAGTACCAGAAGCACCACGAGATCGAGTTCTTCGGCATGGCGGCCGGCGTCGCGGCGCAGACGCTCGTCCCCGCGACGCTCGAGTTCTGGGGCCACGCCGCCGACCTCGACCCGGCCGACCCGCGCGCCGTCGCGGACGCCGCGGAGCGCTTCGCCGCGCTGGACGACGCGTTCCGCTCGCGCCTGGCCGACCCGGCGTTCGCGGACGAGTCGTCGCCGAAGTTCCTCGAGACGGTCTACCGCTACCTCAACGGCGCGATCTACCAGGACGAGCACGACTCGCTCTCGCGCGCGTTCGACGACCTGCGCACCGCGCTGCCCGGCGCGACCTTCTCGCTCGGCAACCGCTACACCCACGAGGGCGCGGACGCCCGCACGCTCGCGATCCTCGACTCCCTCGAGAAGGGCATCAGCCACGGCGACCGCATCGAGTACGTGAACGTCTACGAGATCCGTTCCGTCACCGAGCGGGTGCGCCTCGGCCTCGGCAAGACGCGCGAGATCGTCTACAAGACGATGTGGAGCCCGCTGCCGCAGCGGCTCGTCGAGAAGCGCCTCGCGCGCCGCAGCACCGGCTACGGCGCCTACACGCTCGCGCGCATCGAGGCCTTCCGCGCGCTCGGCATCTCCTACGGGCGCCACCGCCTGCTCGCCCGCAACGACGGCGCGACGGGCGACGTGCACTACTTCACGCGCTCGCGCTACCCCGGCACGCCCTTCAGCCAGCTGCCGCAGTCGAGCTTCTACGACCGCGACGAGCGGACCGGCTCCTACAACCCGGAGCGCGAGAGCGCGGACATCGTCCGGGCGACCATCCTGCTCATGGGCGGCGCCGCCGCCGAGAACCTCGTTCTCAAGAAGTTCACCAAGGAGGGCTCCGCCCGCTTCGCCGAGGGCAAGGAGATCGTCGAGTTCGGCTTCGACATCCGCTACGGCAAGGAGATGCCGCTGCGCATCCGCCTCTGCTCCGTGCGCGGCACGCTCGGCTGGCCGGACCTCTCGCAGACGGACGAGAACCTCGCCAAGTGCTTCGACTTCTACCTCGGCGTCTACGCGGGCGTCGCCGCCGGCTACGCCCGGCGCCACCCGGTGCTGGACGCGTGGGCCGTCGCGGACGCCTTCTGGGAGGGCTTCGCCTCGCGCACGCGCGTGCTCCATTGGAACTACGTGGGCCGGCGCGAGCAGTTCGACTCCTTCTCGCCGCGGCTTTTCGGCGACTACCGCTTCAAGGAGAAGTGGACCTTCGCCCTCTGGGCGCTCGCCAAGCAGCGCGAGCGTCTCGACGAGCTCGGCGAGCTCTTCCGCGTGAAGTTCCAGAGTCTCTTGGACGCCCCCGAAGGGTAGCCCCGAAGGGCGCGCGGAGGCTACGGCAGCCGGAGGCGGAAGGAGAGGAACGCCTTGCGCCAGGGGAAGGAGAAGGAGCCCTTGCGCGTGACGTCGCCGTCCGCGACGAGGAGCAGCACGCGCGAGCCGTCGGCGAGCTCCGGGCCGAGGGTCATGCCCTCGTAGTTGGAGCGGCCGGTCAGACCACGCCAGATCAGCGTCTTCGCAAGGACCGGCGGCCGCGCGGCGGCCGCCGGGCTTGCGAGGGACGGGGGCGGCTGCGCCTCCCCCGAACCCCCTCCGGCGGGACGAGACTCCGCGGACTCCGCGAACTCCGCGTGAGATTCAACCTCCGCGCCCTCCGCGTGGAGCGGGTCGACCAGGTAGATCGAGATCGCGATGAGCGAGCCGCGGGGGTCGGAGTCGCCCCGCGTGCGGAAACCGTAGGAGCGCTCCAGCGCGAGCAGGCGGCCGTCCGGCAGCGCGCAGAGCTCCGCGAGGCCGTTGAACGGCGCGGGCAGGTGCGGCAGCGACGTCCCCGTGGCGGGGTCGAGTTTGTAGAACCGGAAACCAGGCTCCGCCGGCAGAGCCGGCGGAGCTTGCTTGGAGGATGCAAAGCCCGGAACGGGGAGAAAACTGCAGACGGGCAGTCCGTAAAGGCGGACAAGAGCGCCGTGCTTCGCCGTCGGTTCGGGGCCGTCTTCGGGGAGCGGGCCTTCGTTCGCCGTCCAGAGGATGCGGCCGTCGGCGGAAAGGGCGAGGGCTTCGAGCGCGAGGTTGGGGCGGCAGCGCCGGAGCGGGGCGGGAACGGGAAGGGCGGTCCAACCCGGACCGCTCGTGTCGAAGGCGGCCGTCGCCCAAACGGCCGGGCCGCGTTCGTCGGACGCGAAGAGCATCGGTACCGTTCCGTCCGCAACGGGACAGGCGCCGCAGGCGATGCCCTCCAGATCGGCCGCGCCATGAATCGCGCCCGCCGGCGAAACGACCGCGTTCGTGATCGCGCCGGTTTCGCGGTCGATGCCGATCGTCGCGGAATGGAGTCGCCCGCCGGAGTCTTCGACAAGCGCATAGAGGTCGGACCACAAGGGTTCGAGGCCGGGCGTGTTCCCGCGCCACGCGATGCCGGAGAGGCCCTCGGGGGCGGAGTCGGGGAGATCGAATTCGCCGACGAGCTCGAGCGACGGGAGGGATGAGTGACGAGTGGCGAACGACGAGTGACGAGTGTCCGGGAAAAGCTGCGTGATACCGGCCCACGGGTCGGCGGGCGCGGCGGGGTCGTCTTCGTCGAAGCCGAAATCGTCCCCGGGCGCGGAAAGGCCGCAGCACAGGGCCGAAGCGAGCAGGACGGAGACGGCCGGCTTCACGGGGAAACGAACCGCGCGGCCTCAGGCGAATCCGCGGAGCAGGGCGAAGCCGGCGGCTTCGAGCGCCTTCTCGGCCTCTTCGGTCTTGTCGAAGCGGAAGACGAGGACGGCCTTGTCGCCCGAGCGGACGGAGAAGGCGTACATGTATTCGATGTTGGCGCCGGTCGTGTCGATCACGTCGAGGACCTTGGCGAGCGTGCCGGGCTCGTCGCCGGCCGCGATTGCGACGACGTCGCGCACGTTCACGCCGAACCCGGCGGCCTTGAGCAGGTCGCGCGCGGCGTCGGTCTTGTCGACGAGCAGGCGGACGATGCCGAAATCGGACGTGTCGGCGAGCGAGAGCGACGCGATGTTGACGCCGCCGTCGGTGAGCGCGTGGCAGACGCTGGCGAGGCGTCCGGGCTTGTTCTCGAGGAAGAGGGAGATCTGGGGGAGGGGCATGTCGTGTCCTTTCGTTTGCCGGCAGTCTACCACAACCGCTCCGCCGGTGGAAGCAAAATTGCGCGGCAGGCTCTTGCGCGCGGGAGCGTTTTCGGGTAGACTCCGGGAAAAAGCCCGCCGATGAACGAAACGACCGGCCAGAACGCCACGGAGGGCGCGGTCCGCGTCCGGAGCCTGTTCCGCTACCTGAAGCGGTACTGGTTCTGGCTCGCGCTCGCGCCCGCCGCGATGCTGCTCGAGACGGCGATGGACCTCATGCAGCCCGCGCTCATGACCGACATCGTCGACGTCGGCGTCCGCGAGCTGCGGCCGGAGGTCGTCCGCGCCACCGGCTGGCGGATGCTGCTCTGCGCCGCGCTCGGCGCGCTCGGCGGCATGGCGTGCACGTTCGTCTCGAGCCGCGCAGCGACCGGCTTCGGCAACGACCTCCGGAAGGCGCTCTTCGCCCGCGTCCAGCGCCTCTCCTTCGCGCAGACCGACCGCTTCACCGCCGGTTCGCTCACGACGCGCCTCACGAACGACGTGATGACGATGCAGTTCGTCGTCGTGATGCTCACGCGCATGCTCCTGCGCTCGCCGTTCCTCCTGGTGGGCAGCGTGGTGCTGGTGCTGCGCACCGACTGGCGCCTCGCGCTGCCGCTCGTCCTGTCGGCGCCGCCGCTCGCGTGGATCGTCGTGCACTGGATGCGCCGGATGATGCCGCTCTTCGCGGCCGGGCAGAAGCGCACGGACGAGCTATCCTCCGCGATGCAGGAGGCGCTCGAGGGCATCCGCGTCGTGAAGGCGTTCGCCGCGGAGGACCGCGTGCGCGGGAGCTTCGGCGCGCGCAACGAGGCGCTCGCGGACACCGGCCTGCAAAGCGGCATGCTGGGCGCGACGCTCGGCCCGGCGCTCCAGTTCGTGCAGCAGGTCGCGCTCGTGGCAATCGTGTTCCTCGCGGCGCGCGAGGCGGACGCGGGACTCGTGAAGGTCGGCCAGATCGCGGCGATCGTGAACTGGAGCACGCAGGTGATGATGTCGCTCGTGATGCTCTCGTTCCAGTCGATGCACTTCTCCCGCGCGATGATCAGCGCGCGGCGTCTCGCGGAGGTGGTCTGCACGGAGCCGGAGATCCGCGACGGCCCGCGCGCGGATCCGCCCGCGGACGCGTCGGTCGAGCTGCGCGGTGTTTCGTTCTCGTACCCCGGCGCGTCGGGCGACCCGGTGCTGCGCGGCGTCGACCTGCGGGTCGAGCCCGGCGAGCACGTCGCGATCGTCGGCGGCACCGGCTCCGGCAAGACGACGCTCCTCTCGCTCCTGCCGCGCTTCTACGACGTCACGGGCGGCGCGGCGCTCGTCGGCGGCCGCGACGTGCGCGACTACCGCCTGGACGCGCTCCGCGGCGCGATGGGCATCGTGATGCAGAACCCGAGGCTCTTCAGCGGGACGGTCGCCGAGAACGTGCGCTGGGGCCGCGCGGACGCGTCGGACGAGGAGGTGCTCCGCGTGTTGCGCATCGCGCAGGCGGACCGCTTCGTGGCGGGGTTCCCGGCGGGGCTCGCCACCGACATCGCGCAGGGCGGAACGACGCTCTCCGGCGGCCAGCGCCAGCGCCTCGCCATCGCCCGCGCGCTACTGCGCCGGCCGCGCATCCTGCTCCTGGACGACGCGACGAGCGCCGTGGACCCCGCCACGGAGCGCGCGCTGCGCGCTGCGCTTCGCGCGGAGGCAGCCGGGACTACGGTCCTCACGGTCGCGCAGCGCGTCGACTCGATCCGCGACGCGGACCGCATCGTCGTCCTGGACGGCGGCGCGGTCGCCGGCGTCGGGACGCACGACGAGCTGCTCGCCTCGTGCCCGACCTACCGCGAAATCGTGGATTCGCAGTCGACCGACCCGCGGGAGGATTCGCTGACCGAAGCCGGAAAGGAGGCCCGCTGATGCCGCCGCCCGGACGCTTCGCGAAGCAGGAGGTGCAGCACGCCCGCAACCCTTGGGCGACGTTCCGACGTCTGATCGGGCTGCTCGCGGGGCGGCGCCGCGACGTGGCGCTACTGCTGCCGCCGCTGTTGCTCGCGACGGTCGGCGGGCTCGCGTGGCCGCGCGTGCTCGGCCTCGCGCTCGACCGCGTCGCGGAGCGCCCCGTGCCCTACCGCGCGATCCTCCTGCTGCTCCTGCTCGGCCTCGCGCTGCGCGCGCTCGGCCTGTGGGCGCAGGTGCTCAACGGCCGCGCGACGACGCGCCTCAGCGTCGACTCGGTGAAGGGCCTGCGCGCGACGCTCTTCGGGCGCGTGCTGCCGCTCCCGGCCGCCGAGTTCGACAAGACGCGCCACGGCGAGTTCATGAGCCGCCTCGCGAACGACACCTCGATGGCGGGCGACGCGCTGGGGCAGGGCATCCTGCAGTTCTTCTCGTCGTGCTTCACGCTCGTCGGCACGCTCGGCTACATGCTCTGGATCAGCCCGGCTCTCACGATCGTCGCGTGCGCCACGCTGCCGCTCACGTTCCTCGCCGGGCGCTTCCTCGTCTCGTTCTCGCGCAGGCTCTACCGCGCGCGGCAGAAGGCGATCGGCGAAATCAACGCCTTCGCCGAGGAGACGATCTCCGGGCAGCACACCGTGCAGGCGTTCGGGCGCGAGACCGCGGCGTGCGCGACGTTCGACGCGCTCTCGGACCGCGTCCGCGCGCTCGCGTTCCGCGCCGAGGCGGTCGGCGGCGTGATGGGGCCGCTCATGAACGCCATCGGCAACCTCTCGTTCCTGCTCGTCGCCGCGGTCGGCGGCTCGATGGCGATCGACGGCGACCCGACGGTCGGCACCGTCGTCGCCTTCCTCCTCTACGCGCGCCAGTTCGGGCGCCCGGTGAACGAGCTCGCGGGGCAGTTCGGGCAGATCCAGAGCGCCATCGCCGGCGCGGAGCGCGTCTTCGCCACGATCGACATTCCGCCGGAGACGGACGAGGGGCGCGGCGCGCCGCGTCCGGACGCGCCGGGCGCGGTGCGCTTCGAGGGCGTGCGCTTCGGCTACGTCCCGGAGACGCCCGTGCTGCACGACTTCACGCTCGACGTCCCCGCCGGCGCGAAGGTCGCGCTCGTCGGCGAAACCGGTTCGGGCAAGACGACCGTCATCAGCCTGCTCGCGCGCTTCTACGACCCGCAGGCGGGGCGCGTGCTGCTCGACGGCGAGGACGTGCGCTCGCTCTCGAAGGCCGCGCTGCGCCGCTCGCTCGCGATCGTGCTGCAGGACGTGCACCTCTTCAGCGGGACGGTCGCGGAGAACATCGCGTTCGGGCGCCCGGACGCCACGCGGGAGGAAATCGAGGCGGCGGCGAAGCTCGCGGACGCGGACGACTTCATCCGCCGCTTGCCGCAGGGTTACGACACGCCGGTGAGCCAGACCGACACCGCGCTCTCGCAGGGCCAGTGCCAGCTGCTCTCCATCGCCCGCGCCGCGCTCGCCGACCCGAAGGTCCTCGTGCTCGACGAAGCGACGTCGAGCGTCGACTCGCGCACCGAGCGGCGCATCCAGGCGGCGATGCGGCGCCTGCTGCACGGACGCACGAGCATCGTCGTCGCGCACCGCCTCTCGACCGTGCGCGACGCGGACAAGATCGTCGTGCTCGACCGCGGCCGGATCGTCGGCGAAGGCACGCACGAGGAGCTGCTCCGCTCCAACGCGCCCTACCGCCGCCTGTGCGGCGAAGCGTAGGGCCCGCGACCTTGCGCCGCGGGGGCGTTTCCGCTATACTCCGCGGCATGGCAAGCAACAAGAAAAAGAAGGACGGCGACGCTCCGCCGCCGCACGACCTGGGCGATCTGTTCGCGGGTTGGGCGGACTGGACGCCGCCGACCGTCGGCACGGGTTCCCCGGCGCCGGCCGGCGAAGCCGTCCCGCCCCCCGCGCCGGGCGAACCGCCC
>JAFPUX010000457.1 GCA_017413145.1 Kiritimatiellia bacterium
CGTCCGCGGCGTCCGCCGGCGGGAGCGTGCCGCCCGCGGCAGCGGCCCGGCGGCCGGCGAGCGTCTCGTCCGCGACGGCCTTGCGCAGGGCGATGCCGTTCCACGGGCGCGGGAAGAACCCGCCCTGCGCCTGCGCGGCCTGCAGGACCTGCTGCGCCTTCGTCTCGGCGAGCTTCGCGCCGGTGAAGAGGAAGCGCACGTTGGGCGACGAGACCTGCGCAATCGTCGCGAGCGACTTGAAGTCCGCCTGCGCCGAGAGGTCGCACACGAACACGTCCACGACCATCGTCGAAAGCGCGTGCCGGGCGAGACCGGGCGAGTCCGTGACGACGACGAGCCGGTCCGGTGCGTCGAGGTACTTGTGCGCCGGCGACGGGCTCTGCGTGTCGAGCACGAGGACGGTCGAAGGACCGCTCATTTCGCGCGCACCAGCCTTTCCGCGGCCGAGAACACTTCGGCCGGCTCGGGCATGCGCCCGCGGCCGTCGGTCCCGCACGCCAATTCGCCGACGCCCGGCTCCATCACCGCGATGCCGCGCCGGCGCAGCGTGGCGAGGTTTTCCTGCGTGGCGGGGTTCTCCCACATGCCGTCGTTCATCGCGGGCGCGACGAGCTTGGGCTTCCGGCACGCGAGCGCGAGCGACGTGAGCAGGTCGTCCGCGAGGCCGCAGGCCATCTTCGCCGCGACGTTCGCCGTGCACGGCGCCACGACCATGAGGTCGCACCAGTCCGCGAGGCTCACGTGCCCGGGCACCCACGTGGACGGGTTCTCGAACGAATCGAGCGCCACGGTGCGGCGCGAGAGCGTGCGGAACGTGAGCGGCGCCACGAACTCGCACGCCGACCTCGTCATCACGACCGCCACCTCGGCGCCGGCCTTCGCGAACAGGCGCGTGAGCTCGCACGCCTTGTAGGCCGCGATCGACCCGGTCACCCCGAGGACGACCTTCCTGCCCGCGAGCGGGCTCCGCTTCTTCGCCTTTGCCGCCATCGCTACGCCTCCCCTCCGTTCGCTTTCCGCAGCACGAGCGCGCGGAGCTCGGCGTGCGCGGTAGCGAGGTCGTCGTTCACGACGGTCGCGGAGAACTCGTCCCGGTGCGCGCGCTCGCCCTCGGCGTTGCGGAGGCGCGTCTCGATCACGTCCGGCGCGTCCTCGCCGCGCTTCTCGAGGCGGCGGCGCAGCTCCTCCAGCGAGGGCACGTCGATGAAGACGTCCAGGAACGCGCGTTTGAGCGGCGCGTCCGGCGGCAGGCCGCGGACGATTTCCCGCACCTGCGCGGCGCCCGCCACGTCGATGTCGAGCAGGACCGAGCGCCCTTCGGCCATCGGGCCTTCGATCGCGCTCTTGAGCGTGCCGTAGCGGTGGCCGTGGACCATGGCGTGTTCGAGGAACTCGCCCGCCGCGACGCGGCGGAGGAACTCCTCGTCGGAAAGGAAGTGGTAGGCCACGCCGTCCTTCTCCTCGCCGCGCGGCGCGCGCGTCGTGCACGAGACCGAGTAGACGAACGAGTCGAATTC
Source organism: Kiritimatiellia bacterium (assembly GCA_017413145.1). Classification (GTDB taxonomy): domain Bacteria; phylum Verrucomicrobiota; class Kiritimatiellia; order RFP12; family UBA3636; genus UBA3636. Next base: position 1,518 of record JAFPUX010000457.1, read on the forward strand.
GGCGCGGAGGAGGTTCACGAGCGTCGTCTTGCCGGCGCCGGACGGCGCGGTCAGGACGAGGAACAGGGGTTGCCGGAACGGGGTTTGCATGACGCCGGAAATCCTACCACACCCGCGCGCGCGCCGCAAGCGCGCGGATTTCGCTTGCGCTCCGGACGCGGTTCGGGTAGAGTTGCGCCCATCCGAACGACACGGGGCATCCCATGGAAGAGAAAATCCGCGAAAAGATCGAGGCGCTGCGCGCGATGCTGCAGCAGGACGGCGGCGACTGCGAGATCGTCAAGATCGACGGCAAGACCGTCACGCTCGCGCTCAAGGGCGCGTGCGGCTCCTGCCCCTACGCGATGGAGACGCTCAAGGGCTACGTGGAGGAATCCCTCCGCGCCCAGGTGGACCCGGAAATCACGGTCGAGCGCGTCGACGCGCCCGCGCCGTAGGCGCTAGGGCGTCGGCGGCAGGCCGAGCGCGACGTCCATCGCCGCGGCCACGTCCTGCAGGTCGCGCTGCGCGTCCGACTGCGCCTCGAGCGCGCGGCGGACGGCCTTGCGGAACGACGCCATCGCGTCCTCGCGGTCGGCGGCGCGGCGCATCGTCTCGTCGCGGAACGCGCGCAGCTGCTCGGCCTCGGCCTCCAGCGCGGAGAGGCGCTCCTGGAGCTTCGAGACGGTCTGCCGCGCGTGCAGCAGCTGCAAGGAAAGTTCCTCGGGCGTCGCGTCGAAGTCCTCCAGCTCCATGCCGTCGGGGATGGGGACCGTGACGGGCTCGTGGCACTGCGTGCAGCGGATCACGAGGCCCGCGCCGCGCGGGTCGATCGAGAGCGACTTGCCGCAATGCGGGCACTCGAAGAGGATGTCGGTCTCCGGAATCTCGTCGGTCGCGAGCTCCTGGCTGATCTCCATCTCCTTGGCCTCGGCGAACGCGTCGCCGGCGGTGGGCTGTGCGGGGGTGTCGCTCATGGGGGTGTCTCCCTTGCCTCATCAAGCTAGCAAAAACGGGGGCGCAAGTCAACCTTGGTGGTCGAACGCCCGGACGCCGTCCGGCATCGAGCGGGCGAAAAGCCCCCGCAGGAAGTTCCAGCCGTAGGCGTAGTGGGTCGCGGCGATCCCGCCCGCGGTCCACGTCCACGTGCGGAGGTTCCGCGAGAAGGACGCCGCCAGCACGGCCAGCGCGTAGAGCGCGAGGACGCCGCCGCCGGCGGCGGCGAGCGCGCCGAACGCCCGCGCGAGCGGCGCGAGGAGCGCGCACGCGAGCGTCCCGGCCGTGCCGGCGAGCAGCGCGCTCGGGACGAAATAGGCGAGACGGCGCGACGTTTCGGGGAACTTCTTCGCGAAGTGGCCGCGGTGCCGCGCGTAGCGCGAGACTTGCCGCAGGTGCGGCCCGAAGAGCGGCCGCCGGTGGTGCGCGGCGACGGCCGCCGGGTCGTAGACCATGCGCCGGCCGCGGCGGTGGACGATCTCCAGGCACAGCACCGTGTCCTCGCCCGGCCAGTTCTCCGACTTGAAGCCGCCGATCTCGCGCAGCAGCGCCGCGCGGACGAGCAGATTGCAGCTCGGCAGGTCGTCCTCGTCCTGCACCGCGGTCGGGATGTAGCGCCGCCGCGCGCCGCCCGACACGAGCGGGCTTTCGTAGACGCGCCCCGACATCTTCGCCGCGAACGGGTCCTCCGGCGGGGTGACGGCCGGGCCGCCGACGGCGCCGACCGCGGGGTCGGAGAAGTGGGGGAGGGCGTGCTCGAGCCAGCCGGGGAGCGGGCGCGCGTCGTCGTCCAGGAACGCGACGATCTCCCCGCGCGCCGCGCGGATGCCGGCGTTGCGCTTCTCGGACGGCAGGACCTTGCCGGTCGGGATTTCGCGCACCCAGTCCGGCCACGCTTCGCCCGTCGGCGCGTCCGGCAGGACGATCGCCTCCAGCGACGGGCATGTCGCGCGCTGGTCGGCGAGCGCGTCCACGCACTGCCGCAGCATCGCGCTGCCGGCGGGGCAGGCGACCACGGCCGTGACGGACGGCGGCGGCGACGGCATCGGCCGGAGGTCGAGCGAGCGGTAGTAGCCGAGGATGCGCGTGCGGTAGAAGATGGCGGCCGTGTCGACGAGCACGTCGCGCACGTTCCTGAGCGTGAGCGACCCGGCCTTGCCCGTGAAGTCCAGCTCGATCGGCGCCTCGGCGACGCGGTATCCGGCGTCGCGCAGGATCGCGAGCACCTCGAGGTCGAACGCGAAGCGCTTCGTGACCATGCGGTCGAACGCGTGGCCGAGCGCCTTGCGGGTGAAGAGCTTCATGCCCGTCTGCGTGTCGTGCACCGGCAGCCCGACGAGCAGTTTCACGAGCCCGTAGTAGACGCGGCTCGCGACGCGACGCCGCCACGGGTAGTCGATGCGCGACTCGGGGTGCATCTTGGAGCCGATCACGACGTCGGCGCCGGTTTTCGCCATGCGCCGCAGGAAGTCGCCCGTGTCGTCGGGGCTCAGCTCCAGGTCGCCGTCGAGCAGCAGCACGTGCGAACCGCGGCATTCGCGGAACCCCGCCACGAGCGCGGCGCCCTTGCCGCCGTTCCGCGGCAGGACGACCGGGCGCACGGCCGCGCCCTCGGCGGCGAGCGAGGCGGCGGCACGCGCCATCGCGGCGTCCGAGCCGTCGCCCGAGCCGTCGTCCACCGGCACGAGCTCGAACGGGATGCCCTGCGCGCGCAGGGAAGCGGCGCACCGCGCGAGGTTCGCCTCGATCTTCGGCCCGAGCCTGTAGCACGGCAGCACGACGGACAGCAGCGAGAACCCGGCGGGCCGCTCCGCCGCTCCGCCGCTCCGATCGCCACCGGTGGTCGTTCCGTCGTGCATGGCGCGGAATTCTACCAGACCCCGCGCCGGGCTTGCAAGCGCTTGCGCGGCGGCGGCGGCTCTGCTAGAATCCCCCGCCCCATGAAGCACTACCTCGAAGCGCTGGCGGAAACGATCCGCGCGCACTGGGGCGACCCCGCCCTCGCCGACTACCACGGGCGGACGATCACCTACGGCGAGCTCGCAGTCTCGATGGAAAAGACGCGCCTGGCGCTCCGCGCGGCGGGCGTCCGCCGCGGCGACAAGGTCGCGCTCTGCGCGCGCAACTGCGCCGCGTGGGCCGAGACCTACCTCGGAATCGTCTCGTCCGGCGCCGTCGTCGTTCCGATCCTGTCCAACTTCACGCCCGAAGGCGTCCAGCACCTGGTCGACCACAGCGAGAGCCGCGTCCTCTTCACCGACTCCGACCTCGCGGCGACGCTCGACTTCTCCGAAACGCCGCGCGTCCGCGCGGCCGTTTCGATCGACGACGGCGCCGTCCTCCACGGGCGCGACCGTTCCGCCTCGCGCGCGTTCGCGGAGCGGGACGCGCTGTTCGCCGAGGCTCACCCCGGCGGGTTCGGGCCCAAGGACGTGTCGCACCCGACCGACAACGACAAAGACCTGGCGGTCATCAACTACACGTCCGGCACGACGAGCGCGCCGAAGGGCGTCATGCTCTGCCACGAGGCCTTCTCCGTCGTGGTGGACTTCGCGCAGCGCCGGATCCCGGCGCATCCCGGCGAGAGCATCGTTTCGATGCTCCCGATGGCGCACATGTACGGCCTGGCCTTCGAATTCCTCTATCCGCTCATCAGCGGCGTCCGGGTCGTCTACCTCGTCAAGGTCCCGTCCCCGACGGCGCTCGTCGCGGCGATGAAGGAGGTGCGGCCCTATATCGTCATCACCGTTCCGATGGTGATGGAGAAGATCTACCGCGGCTCGCTCAAGCCCGCGCTCTCCAAGCCCGTCGTCCGCGCGCTCATGGCGCTGCCCTTCGTCGGCCGCCTCCTGCGCCGCAAGATCGCCGCGAAAGTGCTGGCGGCGTTCGGCGGGCAGGTCCGCGAGTTCGTCATGGGCGGCGCGCCGCTGAACCCGGAGGCGGAGGCCGCGTTCCGGAAGATCGGGCTGCCCTACACGGTGGGCTACGGCATGACGGAGGCTTGCCCGCTGCTCGCCTACGAGGACTGGTGGAAGTTCGCGCCGGGGTCCTGCGGCAAGCCGGTGGACTACGACGAGGTCCGCATCGACTCGCCCGATCCGCAGCACATCGACGGCGAGGTGCAGGCCAAGGGGCCGAACCTCTGCGTCGGCTACTACCGCAACGCGGAGGCGACGAAGGCGCTCTTCACGAAGGACGGCTTCCTGCGCACGGGCGACCTCGGGCACTTCGACAAGGCGGGCAACCTCTACCTCTCGGGCCGCAGCAAGAACATGATCCTCTCCGCCAGCGGGCAGAACGTCTACCCGGAGGAAATCGAGGCGGTCGTGAACCAGCAGGACTTCGTGGCGGAGTCCGTCGTCGTGGACCGCGGCGGCAAGCTCGTCGCGCGCGTCTACTTCGATCCCGACGCGATCCGCAAGGCGCGGCTCGACGCCGCGGCCGTCGCGGCCCTTCCGGACCGCGTCCGCACGGCGGTGAACCGCCGGATGCCGGCCTACAGCCGCCTCTCGGCCGTCGAATCGAATCCCTCGCCGTTCGAGAAGACGCCGAAGATGAGCATCAAGCGGTTCCTCTACCGCTAGAACTCACCATCTCCCTTTGCGCGCTTGCACCCAAGGGGCGGTTCGGCTAGACTGCTCCGGCATGGGCGACAAACCCGCAAACCAGAACCCCGTCCTCTGGATGGCGCCGCTCGCCGAGGTCACGGACTCGGCCTTCCGCGCGATGGCGTTCGCGCACGGCGCGGACCGGTGCACGACCGAGATGGTGTCCGCGGCGGGGCTTTCGCGCGGGTCGGAGGCGTCGCTCGCGCTGCTGGAGCGGCTGCCGGAGGAGCGCGGGGAGACGTTCGCCCAGCTCTACGGCTCGAAACCGGACGAACTGGAGGAAGCCGCGCGGCGCGTGGCCGCGCTCGGGCGCTTCGAGGGGCTCGACCTCAACGCCGGCTGCCCCGCGCCCAAGGTGCTGCGTGTCGGCGGCGGGGCGGCGTTGCTCGAAGATCCTGCGCTCCTGCGGCGTCTCGTCGCGGCGATCGTCCGCGGCGCGGGCGGACTGCCCGTTTCGGTGAAGACGCGCGTCGGGCCCGATCCGTCGCGCCCGATCGCCGCGGAGCTGACGCGGATCGCGGAAGGGGAGGGCGCCGCGTGCGTCTCGCTGCACGGCCGCTACGCCTCCGCGCGGCATTCCGGCCCGTGCGACTGGACGCAGGTCGCGGCGGCCGTCGCGGCCGTGAAGATTCCCGTCTTCGCCAACGGCGGCATCCGCTCGCCGGAGGACGCCCTCGCCGCGCTGCGCGAAACCGGTGCGGCGGGGCTCATGGTCGGACGCGGCGCCGTGGGCTGCCCGTTCCTCTTCGGCGAAATCCGCTCCGCTCTCGGCGGCGCGCCGCCGCCCGCGCCGGCACC
>JAFPUX010000458.1 GCA_017413145.1 Kiritimatiellia bacterium
CAGCGCGCCGCCGGGCGCGGTCTCCGGGTGCTTGCCGGCCGCGCCGCCGCCCACGGCGAGCGACGTCATGTGGAACGGGGCGGCCTTCGTGACGAGACGGTGGTCGATGAGAGGGCCGGGCTTCGCCGCCGCGGCCGCCGGGACCGCGAGCGGGACGACCCACACGCGGTAGCGGTCCTCGCGCGCGCCGTCCGCGTCCTTCTCGCCTAGTTCGCGGACGATCGCGACGTGGTGCCAGACGCCCGGACGCCACGGCGCGCCCGCGTGGCGGGCGACGGAGCGGACGCCCTTCGCGTCCTCGACGCCGAGGCAGAGCGCGCCGCTGCGCTCGACCCAGAGCTGCCAGGCGACGGCGGGCGGCTCGCCGCGCGGACCGTCCTCGAAGCGCGCGACGAGAGCCACGCGGTCCGGGAGCGGGTGGATGTCGCGCACGAAGCACTGGAAGGTCCAGACGGACGGCAGGCGCTGGTTCTTCGAAACCGCGTTCGGGAGGAGCCCGGTCATGCGGAGCGACTCGTCGGTGAAGCCGCCGGCCGCCGAGCCGGACGGGCTCTTCTCGACCGTCAGGGCCGGTTCGCGCGCGAACGGCTTGTCGCAATCCCAGTGGATCATCGGCTTCCCGTCGTCCGCGGCCTTGGACTTGGCCTTGGCCTTGCCGCCGTGCGGCGCGGCGGCGCACGGCAGCGCGAGGAGGAGGGCGAGCGAGAGAAAGAAGAATCGTTTCATGGCGTCTGCGCGAACTGGAACTTGGAAAGGTCGTCGAGGACGAGGTCCGCGGCGGAGAGGTCCTGCGGGGGATGGTCGGGGAGCTTCAGCGCGACGACGCGCATGCCGGCGGCCTTGCCGGCGGCGACGCCCGCTTCGCTGTCCTCGAAGACGGTGCACTCCGCCGGGGCCGCTCCGAGCTTCTTCGCGGCGAGCAGGAAGCAGTCCGGGGCGGGCTTGCCGCGCTCGTACTCGCCGCTGCCGACGATGGCGCGGAAGCAGTCCCGCACGCCCGCGATCGCGAGGGCGTCCTCGATCTGCGACGGCGTCGAGCCGGACGCGACCGCGCACGGCGCGCCCGCGGCGGCGAGGCGCCGGATCAGCGCGATCGTGCCGGGGATGCGGACGTCGGCGGCCGCCACGCGCGCCTTGAAGAACGCGTCGGACTTGTGCCCGAGCTCCTCGCACGAGATCGCGGCGAGGTCGGGGAAGCGTTCGACGACGCGGCGGTAGGACTCGCTCCACGCCTTGCCGTAGACGATCTCCATCGTCCACGAGGTCGGCACGGGATGGCCGAGCGCGGCGAGCGTGTCGGCGAGGGCGTCGATCCAGATGACGTCCGTGTCGGTGATCGTTCCGTCGAGGTCGAACAGGTAGGCTTCCATGGTGCGTGGCGGGGTTCTCGGGGACAAGGTTAGCAGAATCGGACGGCGGCCGCAAGCGGCCGAAAAAACCGGTTGCTTTCGCTTCCCGATTCCGCTATACTCCCCCGCCTCGCAAGGAGCAACACCATGTCCAAGATCTGCGAAATCTGCGGGAAGGTCCCGCAAACCGGCAACCGCATCGTCCGCCACGGCCTCGCCAAGTACAAGGGCGGCATCGGCCTGCACACCACCGCCGTCACCCGCCGCCGCTTCCTGCCGAACCTCCACCGCGTCAAGGCGGTCGTGGACGGCACGCCCCGCACCGTCTGGGCCTGCGCCGCCTGCATCAAGTCGGGCCGCGTCGTGAAGCCGGCCCGCGCGAAGAAGCCCGCCGCGCCCGAGGCGTAGGCGCTTCCGTCCGGTCGAAGCAGCCGGCGTCCGAAAGGCCGCCGGCTGCTTCGCGTTTTCCCGGGGGTCCTACGGCTCCTCCTTGAACGGTTCGGCGGAGACCGAGCCGTCCGCGCGGCGCGTGAGGATCTCGACCTTGCGTTCGATCGCGGTCAGTTTCTTCCCGCAGAAGTCGACGAGGGCACGGCCCTCCTCGAAGTCCTTGACCATCGCGTCGAGATCCTCGGCGCCGGTTTCCATGCGCGCCACGATCTCCTCGAGGCGCTTGACGGCCTCCTCGAAGGAGGCGGGCTCTTTTTTCGGTTCGGTCTTGCTCATGTCTGTCGTCCGAATCTCCGGTCGAGGTCGTTGCGGGACGTGAAGATCATCGTGGGGCGGCCGCCGGGCGTGGCGTAGGGCATCTTGCAGGCCGCCAGCTCCATCAGGATCGCGGTCAGCTCGCGGTCGGAAAGCGGCTTGCGCGTGCGGACGCACGACCGGCTCGCGGCGGCGGCGACGAGCTCCTCCTTCCAGTGCTGCTTGCCCTTCTTCGGGCCCGCCTCCTCGATTGCGCGGGCGGTGTCCTCGAGCAGCTCCTTCGCGGCCGCGCCGGACAGCGCGTCCGGCAACGACCGCACGAGGAACGTGTCGCCGCCGAAGTCCTCGACCCCGAAGCCCATCTCCTCCAGGACCGGCATCATCGAGCGGATGCGCGCGGCGTCCACGGGCGGGAGCTGCGCCGTCTGCGGCAGCAGCAGTCCCTGAGCGGGCGTTTCGCGCGCGACGGCGTCTTTGAGCAGCCGCTCGTAGATCACGCGCTCGTGCGCCGCCGACGGGTCCACGACCGCGTAGCCGCCCGCGGTCTCCAGCAGCGCATAGCCGCTCGAGAGCGTGCCCACGAGGCGGAACTTCGTCCACGGCGCGGTCGCGCCGGGATTGTCATAGGAACCCGGATCGTAGTAGGCGGAAGCGACGCTACGTGGGGCTTCGCCCCCCGAACCCCCCGATGCGGAAACGTCCGCGAACGGCAGCGCATCGGCCCTCGGCGGCGGCGGGAGGGCTTCGGGCGGGGGCGAGGGCTGCAGGGCCGGCGCCGGCGCGGGGACGGTTTCGAACGGGACGGGGCGGTAGGGGTCGGGCGGGGGCTGCGGCGCGGCGGCGGCGCCCGAGCCGATCGAGAAGCCGCCGAGGTCGTCTTGGCAACGTGGGGCTCCGCCCCCCGAACCCCCCGCGCCGACCCCGCCGGCGCAAGGCGCGCCCCCAACCCCGCCACCGAGCGCTTCGAGGAGGGTTTCCAGGACCGCGTCCCGCACGGCGCCGAGCGAGCGGAAGCGTACCTCGCGCTTGGTGGGGTGGACGTTCACGTCGACCTCCTCGGGCGGCAGGTCGAGGAAGAGGAACACGACGGGCTTGCGGCCCTGCGGCAGATGCGGATAGGCTTCGCGGATGGCGGCCTGGACGACCGGCGCGGTGGCGGGGCGGCCGTTCACGAAGACGTACTGTCCCGCGGTGTCGCCGCGCGTGTTGGACGGCAGCCCGGCGAAGCCGTGCACGCGGATCGGGCCGGCCGTGCGGTCGAACGGCACGAACGCGTCGAGCGCCGACGCGCCGAAGAGGTCCTGCAGGCGGCCGCGCAGGTCGGCGGCGGGCGCGAGGCGGTGGAGCGGGTCGCCGTCGCACGTGAGCGAGAACGCCACGTCCGGATGCGCGATCGCATGGACGAGGAAGACATTGCGCACGTGCGCCAGCTCCGTCTGGAACGAGCGCAGGAACGCGCGGCGCGCGGGGACGTTGTAGAACAGGTCGCGCACCTCGATGACCGTGCCGGGCGCGGCGCCGCAGTCGCGCACGTCGCGCAGGACGCCGCCGTCGATGCGGATTTCGGTGCCGGCGTCGTCCGCCGCGCGGCGCGTGCGCAGCGTGAAGCGCGAGACGGACGCGATGGACGCGAGCGCCTCGCCGCGGAAGCCGAGCGTGGCGATGTTCTCGATGTCCGACACGTCGCGGATCTTGCTCGTCGCCTGCCGCTCGGGCGCGAGGAGCGCGTCCTCGCGGCCCATGCCGCAGCCGTCGTCCGCGACGGCGACGAGCTTGCGTCCGCCCGCGGTCACCGTGACGTCGATGCGGCGCGCCCCGGCGTCGATCGCGTTCTCGAGCAGCTCCTTCTCGACGGACGCCGGGCGCTCCACGACCTCGCCCGCGGCGATCTTGTTCGCCACGGTTTCGGGCAGGACGCGGATGGGCGCGCCCGGCGTGCCGGGAGGAGGAGTGGACATGCGCGCGATTCTACCAGACCCCCCGCCCGCCCGCAAGCCCGCCGCGCGAGGCCGGATTTCCGGAAAGTTGCAGAATCAAATGAGGCGGCGGCGGGAGGGCGGCGGGAGGCGGCGGAAGAGCGGCCGGCGGGGGCGGGCCCCGGGGCCCGC
>JAFPUX010000459.1 GCA_017413145.1 Kiritimatiellia bacterium
CCGCGGCCCCACGAAACACGCCGCGCAGGCCGCCGCCGCGGCCGCGCTCCTCGCGCGCCTCGCCGCGCGCTGACGCCCGCGGACGTTGCCGGACGGCGGGGCTTGTGGTAGACTCCGCCGCATGAAATCCGCACTCCTCGCCGCCGCGGCCTTCGCCGCCGCCCTCCCCTCCCCCGCCGCCGAATCCGACGGCTCGCCCGTTCGCATCGCCCGATGGAAAGGCGACGCCAAAGGCGCGATTTCGCTCTACTACGACGACGGTACCGGCTCGTCGTTCAAGAACGCCCTGCCCGAGCTCGTGCGCCGCGGGCTGCCCGGCACGTTCTACATCTGCGGCGGCTGGTTCGGGGGCGAGGACGACCCGAACCTCGTTCGCTGGGGGACGGCCGCGAAGGAGCACCCGGACATCGTCTTCCTCGGCGACCACACCTGGAACCACGGCGGGGTCACCAACGCCGCCCAGTTCGCCGAGGAGGTCTCGCTCAACGGCGCGATGCTGCGGAAGATCGCAGGGTTGCCGGAGGACGCGCTCCTCTCGTTCGCGCTGCCCGGCGCCGTGCGCTGGGACGTGAAGCCCGACGAGCAGGCCGAGGTCCTCGCGAAGCACCACGAGGTGCTCCGCCACGACTTCGACGGGAACGTCGGCGGGCCCAAGGACGGGCAGAACCCGACCTTCCGGATGAAGACCGCCGCGCTCGCCGCCGAGGCGTTCGACCGCGCGGAGAAGAACGGCGGCTGGGAGTCGCTCATCTTCCACGGCGTCGGCGGCGACTGGATCACGTTCGACCTCGAGGAGCACGGCAAGATGCTCGACGACCTCGAAGCCCGCGCGAAGACCGGTCGCCTCTGGGTCGGCTCCGCGATCGACGTGCACAAATACGAGACCGAACGCGACGGGGCGAAGCTCCGAGTCCTACGGGCCGACGCGAACGGCATCGATTTCCTCCTCCCCGGCCTCGACCCCATCGAGGAAGGCTGGCTCGGCCCGCTCTACGATTACCCGCTCACGATCATCTGCACCGTTCCCGCCGATTGGAAAAGCATCCGCGTGAACGCCCCTCGAGTTTCCCGCGTCGACGCGCTCGCCGCCGAAGGCATCGTGTTTCCCGTCAAGGACGGCAGAAGCGTCTTCGATCTCCCGAGCGGCATCATCGGCGTCACCATCCGCAAGGCGGACTAGGCGGGAAACGCCGTCTTGCCATTCCCGGGCCGTTCCCGTATAATCGGCCGGCATGAAACCCATGCACATTCTCCGGCTCCTCGCCCTGGCCGTCCTGTCCGTCTCCTGCGCGTCCTGCGTGTCCGACGACTGGTACGACGACGACGACGATTACTACGACGACGATTACTACGGCCGTCGCCGCCGTTACGACGATTACGACTACGACTACGCGTACGAACGCGGCCGCCGCGACGGCGAGCGCTACGAACGCGAACGCCGCGAGCGCGACCGTGAGCGCTACGACCGCGACCGGCGCGAACGCCGCGACCGCGACGACGCCTCCGTCCGGACGCCGAAGGGATTCGTCCTCGCCGGCTCGTTCAAGGCGGGCGACGCCGTCGAATGCGGCATCCCGACGTCCCACCAGATCAAGAAGGTCCGGATCGTCTGCACCGCGGGAACCGTTTCGGTGAACACCGTCGTCCTGCGCGAAGGCGGGTCCAAGACGTCCTTCCCCGTGACGCGCCGCCTCGCGCCCGGCGAAACCGCGGAAATCGACCTGGGCGGCCACCGCAAGGCCACGGGCCTGCGCGTCAGCGCCGGCGGCAAGGGCGCATACAACGTCTACGTCCACTAGCCGGACCATGTCCGCGCTCCGCATCGCACGCTGGAAGAACGACGCGACGGCCGCCGTCTCGCTCTACTACGACGACGGCACCGACAGCGCGTTCGACTTCGCCGTCCCGTCGCTCCTGCGCCGCCGCATTCCCGGAACGTTCTACCTCTGCTGCGGCTGGTTCGAGGGCGACAAGGCCCCGAAGCTCGCGCGCTGGGGAATCTGCCGCGACCATCCGGAAATCGTCCTCGGCAACCACACGTGGAGCCACTGCGGCGTGCAGGACGCGGCCGACCTGGCCCGCGAGCTGCGCCGCAACGCGGAGGCGCTCCGCGCGATCACCGGCCTGCCGCCGGGCGCGCTCGTCTCCGTCGGCATCCCCGGCGGCGTCCCGTGGAAGGTGACGCCGGAGGAGCAGGCCGCGTGCTTCGCCGCGGAGAACCTCGTCCTGCGCCGCCGCTACGCGCCCGAAAACACCGGCGGCCCCGCGGGCTGCCACAAGGACGTCCGCATGAACGCGTTCGAAGACGCCGTCGCGGTCCTCGACCGCGCGGAAGCGGACGGCGGCTGGGAACCGCTGCTCTTCCACGGCGTGGGCGGCGACTGGATCGCGTTCCCGGCGTCCGCGCACGAACGGCTCCTCGCCGAAATCGACCGCCGCCGCGCAGACGGCCGCCTGTGGCCGGGCGCCGCGATCGCGGTTCACAAGTACGCGGCCGAA
>JAFPUX010000460.1 GCA_017413145.1 Kiritimatiellia bacterium
CTCCGCAAGCCGCTACACCTTCCGCTCCACGAGCCGCTCGTCGGTCCGCACGATCACGGCCCCGACGAAGACGATGACCGGCGCGGGCGGCGGAACGCTCGTCCTCGACGCCGTGTCCATCAAGGGGACGGAGGACAAGAACCGCTTCGACACGCTCGCCGGCCTCAGGCGCCTGGTGCTCGAGAACTCGGCCGAGTTCGCCTACCCGCGCGAAGCGGCCAACTCGCAGCTGGAGCTCTCGCTCGTGAGCGGCGGCAAGTTCGCCCCCTACTGGACCGCGGGCATCCACGTGGGCAAGCTCAAGGTCGGTCGCAGCATCACCTACATCGAGCCCGCCGGATCGAACGCGATGACCTTCGACGGATTCGAGAACATCGGCGACATGGGATACTGCAGGCTTTCGTCCGATGCCGCCGGAAAAGTCTCCTTCGCCGACGTCTCCGGCATCGCGCAGATCGGCGGCGAGGGCACCTTCGAGAACAATCCCTCGCAGATCAAGGTGGCGCCCGAGTTCACGTTCTACATCGGTACCTGGCACCAGAACAAGGGCATCGCGGCGATTTCGAACAACGTCGTCGTCGCGCTGTCGGCCTCCACGATGCTGCAGGGCTTCGACAGCGCCACGTCGCTGGACAACGTCTACGTCGGCTCGACCACGACGCTGACGGAGGACAAGACCGTCAACGCCGTGCTGCTCGAAGGCGACCTCGACCTCGGCGGCCACACGCTCACGGTCGTGTCGGGCGTCGTCCGCATGGGCCCAAACGGCAACGGATCGGTGAAGAACGGCACGCTCCGGGTCCTCCGCCCCCTGCTGGCCATGGACAACACCAACAACACGAACGAACGCTTCACGGCGGAGATCGAAACCGTGGGGAACGACGATCCGTGGGCGGCGATGTTCGACATGTGGTCGCTCGGCGGCTCCAAGCCGAAGGCCTCCCTCACGAACTTCACGGGCCGCGTCATCTGGCCGTTCAACACGTTCACGTTCAAGTCCGGGCGCACGGCGACGAACTACGTCGTCGATGTGAAGTCCGGCAGCGTTGGAACGGGTTCCCACAACGCGGACTACGTCGTGCGCGGCATCGCCGGCCACTGCGAACTCAAGACCGGCATGTTCAACAACACGGTCTGGGTCGGCGACTGCAACGACGACCAGTTCGCGAAGCTGGGGCAGAACGCGATCGCCAACTGGGGCTACGTCGTCTCGACGAACGGCATCCTGGCGCCGGGCGTCCTCTCCTACGACGGCGGCCGCCGCGGCATGATGCGGATGGTCAGCACGAAGGAGCGCATGGTCAACTTCCTGATGGACGAGGGCGGGACGCTGCAGATCGCGATCCACGCCGACGGCGACTGCACCTACCTCAAGATGTCGGAGATCGACACGAGCTACAACTGGAGCACCTACCTCAACGTGACGCTCGCGGGCACGCTGGACATCCGCGAATACGGCAAGATCCAGACGAACGTCCCCTATCCGGTCGTCTTCTACCATCCGGGCAAGCGCACGGGCAAGTTCGATCGGGTGACGATCAACGGCGCGCCGCCGAGCGGCGCCGGCTACGTGGTGGAGTACGACGTCCCGCAGACCGACGGCTCCCATGCCGTGACCGTGACCCGCCGCCCGAACGGCACCGTGATCGTCATCCGCTAACTGCGGCGATCCGCCAGGAAGTGCGAGGCCGCGGACCGGCAACTGGCGCTAGCGGAGCTCGCGCCGGGCCTTGCGCCACGCGCGCATCGAGCAGCCGTGCGCCCGGCGGAAGAGGGAGCAAAGGGAGGAGAGGTCCACGAAGCCGGCGCGGAGCGCGATCGCCTGGATCGACAGGCGCGGCCGGCGGAGCAGGTCCTCCACGAGCGCCAGGCGCTTGGCGTGGATCGTCTCCAGGATCGTCCGGCCCGTGAGCGCCCGGAAGCGCCGCTCCAGATAGCGGCGCGACGCGCCGCACGCCGTCGCCACCTCGTCCACCGAGAGCGCGCGGTCCGCGTTGGCCGAGATGAAGTCCACCGCCCGGCCGACGAAAAGATCCTCCAGCGGCGCCGCCGAGGTCGACGCCCGCTCCGCCACGTGGCTCGGGGGGCAGAGAATCATCGTGCGGTCCGGGGTCTCCCCGCGCAGCATCGCGAGAGCGACCGACAGCGCGGACCGCCCGAGACGCACCGTCTCGAGCGCCACGGACGAGATTGAGACCGGCGCCGTCTCGCAGAAGGCCGGGTCGTCGTCCACGCCGAGAATCGAGACGTCCTCGGGAAGCCGAAGCCCCATGCCGGCGCAGCAGAGCGCGGCGTAGCGGGCCGCCTCGTCGTTGCAGGCGAAGAGCGCAAGCGGTTTCGGGAGGGCCGCCGCGAAGGCCGCGAAACGGTCCCGCATCAGAAGGGGCGAGTAGCCGCCGCGGATCAGGACATGGACGCCGGCATACGCGAGGCCGTGGTCGCGCAACGCCGCCTCGAAGGCCTCCCGCCGCTCCCGGGCCCAGTCTTCCGCGTCCCTCCAGGGAACCGTCTCGAGGTAGGCGGCCGCCGCGTAACGCCGCTGTCCCGCGAAGTAGTCCGCCGCCATCCGGCCGATCGCGCGGTTGTCCGTGGCACAGACGACGCCGCCGCGCCGCGCCGCCGTTCCGTCCGGCTTGCCGAACAGGACGCACGGAACGGCGCGCCGCTCCAGCTCGCGGAGGATCTTCCGGTCGTGGACGTAGCCGACGACCGCGAAGGGGCGCTGCCGGCACCGCTCGTCTTTGAGGATGAACGGGAGTCCGTCCTCGTGGCCCAGAGTCATGACATTCAAGAATCGGCGATCGCGCGCCTCGCGCAACACGCCTTCCGAGAAGCGGCGCTCCTGTTCGTAGCCGCCGGCCACGAGGAAGACCCAGGGGGCGTTCTTGTCGGATTCATCGCATTTCATGGAGCCTGATTTTACGGGAAACAGAGCCGGAATGCAACCGGTCTCCAACGGAACCCGTCGCAAATTCCAAACTTTTTGGACGGGAAACCCTAAAATCCCGATCCGAAACCGTGCCATGCTGAATGGCGTCGGCGGTCGTTCTTCCCGCCCGTTCGTCCCGTTCCCCGTTTCCCGTTTTCGTTTCCGCTCCCTGCCCCCTTGACCTCCAACCTCTGCCCCAGCCATGAAACGACTCCTTCTCCTCGTCCTTGCTCTTGTCCTCGTCGCGCCCGCCGCGCGGGCATACGACCACGCGAGCTACAACCAGACCGGACTCGTCATCCAATACGACGGTCCGGACAACGGCGCCAATGCGTCGACGCTCGTCAACCTCGGTTCGGCCGGCAGCGCGTTCAACCTGGCCGCACAGACTTCGGATGACAAAGTGGAAGACGGTGTGATCAAGGTCGGGCATCTTGCCGCCGGCAATTACAAAAACCACGGCTGGGCGTATTCCAGCGCGGCGTCGACGGCCGCAGGCACTGGTGCCGGATGGACGATCGAGTATGTGGGCGCGATGTCCGGCGGCGAATCGAAAAATGGCTATAGCTATGTCGTCGGCATCGACAACGGATCGGACGGCGGACGTCTCCTCTATCTTGCCTCGGGCCAGCCCGGCGACAAGAGCATCGGTGCGGAGGCGATGGCGGGTAGCTACAACTATGAAGGCACGAGCTTTGTGAAGGGATCAAACCTTCAGGCAAATACAAACGCCGTTTTCGCCACGCGCACGGTGACTCTCGACACATCGACCAAGACCGTGACCTTCTATGAAAATGGTGTTGCTGTCGGGAGTGGAACGACGAAAGGCACCACCTCTGGCGGTGTTAAGCGCATCAACATCGGTGACATGCGCAAGGGGCGAGCCTACGGCTGGTGGGAGGGGGAAATTAAAAGCGTCCGCATCTACAGCCGTGTGCTTTCCGCCGCCGAAGTCGCCGCGAACTACACCATCGACGGCTATCGCTTCTACGGACAGGCGGCCGAGGCGGGGCAGCTCGTCGTCGCAAACAATCCGGAGGACATCGGCCTCCCGACACCGCCAGCGGGTGTGCAGAGCCCCGCAAGCGGCGCTTCGGTCGTCTGCTCTGCCTCCGATCCGTTCTACAAGGACGGCGTCCGCTATGTGGCGACCGGCTACACGCTCGAGACCTCGACGGACGGCGGCAGCACCTGGGGGACGCCCGTCTCCTACACGGGGACCTCGTACACCTACGTGGACGAAGGAGTCACCACGCGCCTCACCTGGCAGTGGGAGCCGACGCACTACCGGCTCTACGTGACGAAGAATGGCGGAACCGAGACGTTCGACTTCTCGCCGGCGGTCGCCATCGCGGACGAGGTCGACACGACGACGGCGGGCGGCTATTTCCCCACGGGCGCCACGGTCTCCGTGACGGCCCATACGATGTCCACGCCGGTTGTCTCGACCTTCACGAAATGGACGGGCGACGCCGGGGAGACGACGGCGAATCCCGTGACGGTGACGATGGGCGGCGTGCGCAACGTCAAGGCCTGGTTCTCGCGCCCCTGGGCCCTCGACGCAAGCGCAAACCAGGTCTTCAAGGACGAGTGGACGCTCCAGTGCGGATGGTACGGCGGGAACGTCGGCGACGCCAACGGCAGCCGCACGATTGTCAGCGTCGTTTCGGGTTCGGGCGTTCTTGACATGAGCGAGCTCAATCGCGACCTTGCTGCTCAGAATGTCACGAAACTGGTGAGGGCCATCGGCGACAATGCCTTCAACGGGAACAAGAGAATTTCTGGTCTGGTCCTGCCAGCGCAGGAATACGGGAACGGAATCGTGGAAATCCAAGGGGGTGCATTCCAGAACTGCTCCAATCTCGCGGGCGAAATCGACTTCTGGTCTGTAGTCGAAATCGGCAACAATGCGTTCAACAGTTGCGAGAAACTGTCCGGAGATTTGGTTCTGCCCGTCTGCACATCGGTCGGCAACCGCACCTTCCGTATGGGGAATACCGGCAAGGCGTTCAAGAATGGGCGGCTCGTAGCACCCGAACTGCAGACGATGGAGGAAGGCGCATTCGGCTCGTGCGCCTTCACGTCTGCCTATCTGCCGAAGTTCGCGCCAACGACGACAAGCGGAAGCTATCCTTTCTACAACGCCACGTATTTCACGAACATCGTCTTCTCCGCCGATGTGACGAAACTTCACCCCCAGTTCATCTACGCCGGCACGCCGGCGAGCGGCGTTCTCGTACTCGACTTTCCCAAGAACCGCCCGACGACGGCGTTCTCCACGTGGATGGCCAGCGCGAAGACTTCGCAGATCGTCATCCGCACCCCGGCGAAACATTCTTCGAACTGGACGTCCGACACCGCCAACTACGTCCCGCTCGCGAACGTCACGGACACGCCGAGCGCCGAGGTCCTCGCCGTGAAGCGCATCATCGGGCAGTACGCCGGATGCTGGCTTGCGCAGACGCCCAGCCCCGGCACCGTCATCGTTGTGAAGTAGCCGCGGCTACGGCAGACCGCGCAGCTCCGCGCGGTATTCGCGCATCGAGCGTCCGAAGCGCCGGCGGAACTGCGCCCCGAGGGAGGAGGGCGTCGCGAACCCGAGGCGGTCCGAGATGGCCGAGAGGGACACGTCCGTGCCGCGCAGCATCTCGACGACGGCGCCGAGGCGCTTCTCGTGGATCGTCTCGAGGATCGTCCGGCCGGTGAGCGACTTCACGCGCTTCTCGAGGAAGCGCCGCGAGGTGCCGCAGGCCGCGACGATGTCCGCTACGCCGATCGGCTCCCGGGCGTGCGCGGAGATGAAGTCCACCGCCTTGCCCACGAAGAGGTCCGCCAGCGGCGCCGCCGAGGTCGACGCCCGCTCCGCCACGTGGCTCGGCGGGCAGAGCACCGTCGTCGTCTCGGGACGCTCGCCGCGCAGCATCTGTTCGGCGAGCGCCATCGCGCGGCGGCCGAGGCGCACCGTCTCGAGCGCGACGGACGAGATCGCGACCGGCGCGGTCTCGCAGAGCGCCGGGTCGTCGTCCGCGCCGAGGATCGCCACGTCGTCCGGGATCCGCAGCCCCAGCTCGGCGCAGCAGAGCGCGGCGTGGCGGGCCGCCAGGTCGTTGCAGCCGAAGATCGCCAGCGGCTTCGGAAGCGGCGCCGCGAAAGACGCGAAGCGGTCGCGCATCCGAATCGGCGAATACGTCTCGACATGGAGGGCGTGCGCCCCGGCGTACGCGATGCCGTGGCCCCGCAGCGCCGCCTCGAACGCATCGCGCCGCTCCCGCGCCCAGCCCTCCCTCTCCCGCCAGGCCGCCATCATGACGTAGGCGGCCGCCGCGTAGCGCCGCTGTCCCGCGAAGTAGTCCGCCGCCATCCGGCCGATGGCCCGGTTGTCCGTGGCGCAGACGACGCGGTCGCGCCGCTGCGCCGCGCCGTCCGCCTTGCCGAACAGGACGCATGGAACGGCGCGCCGCTCCAGCCCGCGGAGGATGTCCCCGTCGTGGACGTAGCCGACGACCGCGAAGGGGCACCGGCGGAAGTCCGCGTTGACGAGGATGTCCCCGAGGTCGCCCTCGTGGCCCATCACCTCGACGCGCCGGATCCCTCGCTCGCACGCCTCGCGAAGCGCGCCCTCCGCGAAGCGGCGCTCGCGCTCGTTCTCGCCGCACACGAGGAAGATCCACGCGTCCTTCGCCGCCCCGCGCGCTCCGGCGGCCTGGGGTTCGTTATCATCGTCCCGCTTCATGCGCCACACTCTACCAAACCATCCCCCTCCGCGGCAAGCGAATTCGCCGTGCGAAGCCGCGCGCCGTGCGCAATTTGAAGAGTTTTCGCACGGGATTCCGATAGATGAAAAGCCGGGAATGCGCTAGGATAGGCCGCGTCATCGACACCTTCCGGTTCGCAAGCGGAACAACCCCAGCCCCCAACATCGCCATGAAGCGCATCCTTCTCCCCGTCCTCGCGGTTCTCCTCGCCGCGCCCGCGTTCGCCGCGACGACCGGATCGGCGACCAAGCCCGTCGGCGCCTCCGCCGACCTCACCACGTCGACTTCCGGCGCGGTCGATTCCTATTCGGGCGCCTACGCCACCGAAGGCTGGTATCAGCCCGCGGCGGCGTTCGACGACATCCTTCCCGTCGATTCCAACACGGGAAACAACCGGGCTCTGATTTCCTCCGCCGGCGGGGCTTCCGACACGAGCCAGACCTCGCCGCGGTGGATCGTCTGGAAGTTCAACGACGCCACGGCGGTGAACGCGATCGGCGTGTATCCCTACGGCATCTGGGGCAGCGCAAACCGCTGCCCCATGAACTGGACGTTCGACGCCTCGAACGACGGATCGACCTGGACGACGCTCGACACCCGCACGGGGGAAACGGCCTGGACGGAATTCGCCTACCGCTACTTCGAGTTCCAGAACGACACCGCCTACCAATACTACCGCTTCTACTGCACGTCGCTCAACGCGGCGGACAAGTATCTCTTTCTGGGCGAGCTCGAGTTCTACTACGTCGCTTCGGCCACCGCCCCGGTCGTGACGGACGGCGGCGCCGCCGTTTCGGGCGCCTCCGCCACGATCACCGGTTCGCTCGACGCCCTCGGCGCGGGCGCCTCGTCCGCGACCGTGACGCTCGAATACGGCACGACCGCCGCGCTCGGCTCGTCCGCGACGGTCGGCACCTACGCCGACGCGACCGATCCGATCTCGGCGACGCTCACGGGGCTCTCCTACGGCACAACCTACTACTACGCCTTCAAGGCCGTCAACAACGCTCCGACGCCGCAGACGGGCTGGTCCGAAACCAACTCCTTCGTCGTCGAAGCCTCGACGCGTTTCTCCGACACGCTCGGGATCGCAACGAGCAACTGCCGGACGACCGTGACGGGCGCGATCGAGAGCTGGGGCCTCGGCACGACGGAGGCCTCGCTTCTCGTCGGCGCGTCGGCGAACGACCTCGCCGTCGTCCAGACGGTGCCCCTCTCCGCAGAGCCCGCCAACGACGAGGTCGCGTTCGACTCCTTCACGCGCGCGGCCGGCACCTGGTACGTCGCCATCCGCGCGGTCACGACCTACAACGGCGGCGTCTGGACCAACGACACGGCGGCCACGGCGGTGACGCTCGCCGACGCCGCCACCTACACCTGGAAGGGCGGCGCGGGCGCGTGGGGCGATCCCGCGATGTGGACCACGACGGACGCGGACGCGGGCGGCGCGCCGAGCGCGGCGTCGAGCGTCGTCATCGGCGACGCCGACTCCTCCATCGAGCTTTCGTCGAACGTCACGGTCGCGAACCTCACGGTCGGCTCCGCCGGCAGGCACGAGTTCCGCTCGAACTGGATGTCGTCCAAGCGGACGCTCTCCGTCGGCGGGACGTTCGCGATCACGGGCGCGGGCGGCGGAACGCTGGTCCTCGACTCGGTCGAAACCACGAAGGACTTCGTCGATCTCGGCGGCATCAAGCATCTCGTGATCGAAAACCAGGGAAGCCTCGCCGTGCTGCATTCGACCGCCGGCGCGGACGGCGACTTCTCCGGCACGGCCGTCACGCTCGTCGACGGCGGCACGCTCACGATCAAGGGATACAACAACAAGGCGTTCTCCTTCGGCAAACTGACGGCGATCGGCGGCCCCAGCGTGATCGACCTCGCGCAGAACTACGCCGTCACGGCGACCTTCGCCTCGTTCGAGGCCAGGGACGGTTCGGGCCTTCCGGTCGTGAACGTCCGCGACGGCACCGTCTCCTTCGCGGACACGACGGGCATCGAGATGGTCGGCGGCACGCAGACGCTCGCGGACCCCGGCCCGCAGATCCCCGTCTGCACGCAGTTCCAGCTTTCGGAAAACGCCGCCAAGAAGGCGTGGGGATGCGGCGCCTGCACGCTCGACGGGGGCACGATCCGCGCCATCCCGGATTCGACGATGCTCGATTCGTTCGCCGGCGCGACCGCCCTGGACAACGTCTGCATCACGAACACGACCGCGGTTTCCTCCGACGTCACGGTGAACGCGGTCCTCCTCGGGCGCGCGAACCTGGACCTGGGCGGCCGCACGGTCACGGTCGCAAGCGGCGTCTGCCGCGAACGGACCGCGGGCGCCCTCTGGAGCGTCACCGTCGCGAACGGGACGTTCCGGCTGGCGCGGCCGAGCGCCTTCTGCGACGGAACCGGCAACGGCGACGTCCGCCTGCAAACGGACTACGCGACCTCGGGCAACACGGAACCGACGAAGCCGATGCTCGCCCTCAACGCCTCGGGGCCGGGGTATCCCTCGCGCGCCAACTACGCCGATTTCACCGGCCTCTTCTCCATGATTCCCGGAGGCGCCTTCACGCTGAAGGGCGGGGTCGCCGCCACGAACGCGGTTTTCGAGATGCGCGGCGGCACGCTCAGCGCGGCCGACCACAACATCCGGCTCGCCTACCGCGGGCTCGCGGGCGTGTCCACGTGGACCCACCAGAAGTGGACTCCCTTCCTCTACCTCGGCGTCCCGAACAGCGACGACTACTGGACGAACACGACCAAGAAGGCGATGGTCGTCGTGGGCGACAAGGGCATCCTCGCGCCGGGCGTCGTGGACTACGACGGCGGGCGCCGCGGCTGCATCAAGTTCTCCTACCATGCCTACCTGACGGACCTCGTCTTCCGCGACGGCGCGGAGCTGCAGGTCGCGCTCCACGACGACGGCACCTCGTCCTACGTGGACCTGACCGAAACGACGAGCTCCGGCAGCTATCTCGGCGTCACGCTCGCCGGCACGATCTCCGTGACGGCCACGAGGAAGGCGCCGCTGGGCGTCCGGTATCCCGTCATCAAGTACCAGCAGGGGAAGCTGGGCGGGCGGTTCGCGCACAAGACGGCAAACGTCAAGGTCGAGTACGACGTCCCGCAGCCCGACGGCACCTACGCGGTCACCGTCACGCGGCTTCCGCGCGGCACCGTCATCGTCGTCCGGTAGCCGCTACCGCACCCCGCCACGGCGCGCGGACGAGGGTGCATCACGGCAGCTGCGAGAGCAGCGTCCGGGCCGGGACGGAGAACGGGCCGTCGAGCGCGAAACAGTCAACAGGCTCGTAGGGCAGGTCGAACACGACCTGGAGGGCGTGGGGCGCCCGCGTGGCGCGCTGCACGGCGCGGAGCGAGCCGGAGAGCGCCGCGTCGCCGCTCTTGCACTCGAACAGCGCCCACGGGTCGCCGTCCTTCGCGACGAGGAAGTCGACTTCCGTCCGGCCGCCCTTGTCGCGGACGTAGAAGAGGTCGTACTCCCCCAGCCCGAGGTCGGTCCAGAGCTGCACGGCCTTGAGCAGATGGCAAGCGAGCATCGTTTCGCGACGCTTCCCGGGATCCTTGACGCGAGACCAGTCCCGCAGATACCACTTGGGCGTCTTGCGGATCGCGCCGGCGATGTCGCGCGCCCACGGCTTGACGCGGAAGCCGAAGAAGAACGACTCCAGGACGGCCGTCCAGTCGCGCGCGGTGATCTCGTTCGCCTGCACCTCCGCACCGAGCGAGGCCCAGACGAGCTGCTCCCCGGAGCGCCCGGCTAGGATGCGGGCGAGCGCCTCGATCTGGTCGAGCCGGCGGATGTCGGTGTCCTTGCGGATGTCCTCGCGGACGAGCTGCTCGAAGCGCAGCCGGTGCCACCGGGAGAGAAAGGCGGCGTCGCCCTTCGAGAACGGCTCCGGGAATCCGCCGAAGCGAAGCAGCGCGTCCCACGCCTCCGCGCCCGGATCGGACGGCGGGGCGACCTCGCCCTGCGGCTGCACGGGCCGGAGCAGCTCTCCGACCGAGAGCGGATGCATCCGGTAGGGGAAGTAGCGGCCCATCAGGCTGTCGCCGCCCTTCTTGTAGACGTCGAGCCGAGCCGAGCCCGTGACGAGGACGCGCACGCGCTTGCCGTAGACGTCGAAGAAGCCCTTGAGGAGCCGCTTCCAGCCGTCGAAGTGGTGGAGCTCGTCCAGGA
This sequence comes from Kiritimatiellia bacterium, assembly GCA_017413145.1. Lineage (GTDB taxonomy): Bacteria > Verrucomicrobiota > Kiritimatiellia > RFP12 > UBA3636 > UBA3636. The sequence continues at coordinate 10,880 of JAFPUX010000460.1, forward strand.
CGAGCACGGGCGGTTCGGCGCGAGCGCGGTCGAGGCCGGCGAACGCCGCGATCGATTCCTCGCCGCGCAGGATGGTCGCCCGATGCGCGGCATTGTCCCAGTTGAGGTAGAGGGTTGAAACGCCTTCGCAAAGCGTCGTCTTGCCGACCTGACGCGGACCGGAGAGAAACAGCATCTGTCGGTCGCGCGCCAGATGGCGACGCACGATGTCGTCGTAGAGTCTCGGAATTTCGTTCATGCGGCGGATTCTACTGGAAAACCGGTGTGTTTGTCAACACCATTCCATAGTCAATTCTGGAATAGTTTCCACCATTCCAGAATAGCATCTGGATCGGATCAAGTGTCGCAACCGTGGAACATGACGCAATCGCGCAAGAATCCGGGCGCAATCTGGATAGCGGCACGGGGCGGGCGGGTGTAGAATTCACGCCATGAAACACACGACCCTCCTTCTTGCCCTCCTTTCCGCGTCGGCTCTCGCCGCGCCCAATCCGTTCGACGAGGTGAACCTCAAGGGCTTGACCGACAAGGCGAACCCCGTGGGATACGAAATCGGCGAGCCGATCGTGTTCACGCTCCGCACCGAGAATCTCGCGGCGGTGCCGGAGGGCAGCTACCGCGTCCGCTGGAAGCGCACGGGCGACGACGGCCTCGTCAAGGAGGGCGAGTCGCCGCTGCGCGTCGGCGAGACGTGCATCGTCACGACGAAGATGGACCGCGCGGGCTTCGTGCGCCTCGAGGCGCACGTGGTCGGTGGCGGCGGCGGATGGTGGGTGCAGCGCTCGAAGCCCGCGCCGGGCTGCGAGGACTGGTACAGGGAGCGCTCCGTCTTCTTCGACGGCGGCGCGGGCGTCGCGGTCGACCGGATCGAGCAGGAGCAGCCGGAGCCAGCGGACTTCGACGCCTACTGGGCGAAGCAGAAGGCGCGCCTCGCCGAGGTGCCGGTGACGGCCGAGCGCAAGGACCTCGGGACGGTCGGCGGCTGCCGCGTCTACGCGGTCTCCATCGCCTGCGCGGGGCCGCAGCCCGCGACCGGCTACCTCTACGTCCCGGAAGGCGCCGCCCCGAAGAGTTGCGGCGCGCGCGTGGCCTTCCAGGGCTACGGCACCTACGTCCAGGCCCGGCCCGACTGGGCTGCGGCCGCATGTGCCGCGAACCGCGAGATCTTCCTCGAGGTGAACGCCCACGGCTACGAGCTCGGGCATCACCGCGGCTTCTACGACGCCTTCTTCCGGGCGATCAACACCTCCGGCAAGGGCTACGCTTTCAACGCGCAGGAGAACGCGGACCCCGACACGTGCTACTTTAACGGCATGGCGCTGCGCGCGATGCGGGCGGTCGAGTACCTGAAGACCCTCCCGGAGTGGAACGGCCGGTCGTTCGTCGCCGAGGGCGGCAGCCAGGGCGGGCTCCAGACCAGCTGGGTCGCGGGGCTCGGGCTCGGCGTCACGCTCGCGCGGCCGTCGATCACCTGGGGCTGCGACATGGGCATGCCCGGCGGCGCGGGCAACCGCCTGCACGGCCCCTGGTACCTGCCCTACGGAAAGGGGCTGGACTACTACGACGCCGTGAACCACATCCGCCGTGCCAAGTGTCCCGTCGAGGTCACCCGCGCCGGCCTGGGCGACTACACCTGCCCGCCGTCGGGCCTCGCCCTCTACTTCAACGCCATCCCGGGACCCAAGTCCATCCGCTGGGTCCAGGGCTCGGAGCACGGCTTCATCCCGCCGGGCGAGAACCAGGTCGCCGTCCTCGGCGACTTCCGCCCGACCGGCGGCGAATCGAGGTCGCAGAACGCCTCCTCGTCCGTGAAGTAGCCGGACATCCCGGACGCAAATCGGAAACAAAACTGCCGCAAAATGGATACTTTCCGCAGGCCGGACGGGAGTAGACTTCTTCGCTCATGAGCAACGCCATCCACGAGCCAGCGCGCGAGACCCCCGTCGCCGACGGAGCCGACGTGGTCGTCGCCGGCGGCGGCGTCGCCGGCGTGGCGGCGGCGGTC